>CAYRMM010000001.1:0-2776 GCA_964425425.1 uncultured Gammaproteobacteria bacterium
TCTGGGCCGTGTCTCAGTCCCAGTGAGTGGGGCCGTGCTCTCACACCCCATATCCGTCATAGCCTTGGTGAGCCATTACCTCGCCAACAAGCTGATAGAACATAGGCCTCTCCCTCAGCGATAAATCTTTAATGTTCAGACATATGTCCAAACATACCATCGTGTATTAGCTCGCCTTTCGGCGAGTTATTCACGTCTGAGGGGTAAGTTACCAATGTGTTACTCTCCCGTTTGCCACTCCTCCCGAAGGAGGCGTTCGACTTGCATGCCTTAGTCATGCCGCCAGCGTTCATCCTGAGCCAGGATCAAACTCTCCTGTAAAAATGATAAAGTTCATTTCAGACTTCTTGTGTTTTTGGAAAGCCACAAGATGCTTTAAAAGAATTGGTGTGCACCGTAGTGCACGACCTGCAAACCTTTATTTTTTGGTTGTTATCACTATTTGATTGTCAAATGCCGATGTTCGATCTCCATTACCGCGTCTGCCAAGCGCGTGATAAACGCCGTGCAAACCCGAGTGGTAAAAAAAACAGAGAGTTCTCATTGCTCCCTCACAGTCTCCAGCTTAGCTGGACTTGCGAGAAGTGAAACTCACTGCTCAGTACTACTTTGTAATGTCAATCGAATGTGCCAGTATCTTATACTATGCCTAAAATGTTGTCAAGGGTTTTCAAGGGAGAATTCGTCCCCGCCGTATCCACAGGATGTGCACAGTGGGAAAGGTTCATAATTAAGGTTAAATTTTAAAGATTAATTTTTGGATCTGAGGTACTTAATAAAGCCATTAAGGGAGTATAGTGCCTCATTATATGCTGCTCGTATACTATCAAGAGTTTCTGGGCAAATGTACTCTAAATCCTTCGTCATAATAACTTGATCAAATGCTTCGTGTAGGCTGCCTCGACTAATTATGATGAATTTTATTTTATCTTTAAAAGTATGCTTCCCATAGCCTTCTGCTATATTTGATGTTATAGAGTTAAGCGTCTTTAATAAGTGCCCTCTAATTTCAAAAGAATAACTATGAGGCCATTCTTTAAATGACTGCAAGACGAGGACCTTAAAGCTGCGCGCCTCTTGCCAACATGCTAAATCTTCAAATGTTCTTGTTCTTTCCATGCTTACATCATACCTGCTACTGTAACTTGATTGGAAGTACTCATGAAATAAAAAAGTGTTAGCAATCGCATAACACTTTCGTCCACACCCTTTGCCATTAACCCTGATCATGAACCTTAATTATTAACCTTAACCCTTTTCCCCCTTCCTCTGCTCCTCTCTCCACTCTTTTATCTTCCCATGATGCCCACTTAACAAAACGTCCGGCACCTTCAATGTCTTTTTCTTTAAGCCTTTCGTATATTCAAACCTTTCCGGCTTCGTGTATTGTGGATACTCTAATACTCCTTCAATGGCATGTGATTCATCAAGAGCAGACTCTTTATTGCCCAACACGCCAGGAATCAAGCGCGTCACGCCGTCCACCACAATCATTGCGGGCAACTCACCCCCCGTTAACACAAAATCACCGAGTGATAATTCTTCATCCAAAAATTCAGTGACGCGCTCATCGTATCCTTCATATCGCCCGCATACCATGACAATCTGATCATACTGTGTGAGTCGTTCAAAGTCGCGCTGCGTGATGCGCTTCCCCGCCGCAGAAAAACCAATCACCCGCACCTTTTTATTTTTTTTCTTTTCACCTTTTTTTTCCTTTCCATCGAGCACGCGTAGCTTGCGAAGCGCTTTATAGATCGGCTCAATGCGCAGCACCATGCCAGCGCCACCCCCATACGGCGTATCATCAACGTGGCCATACTTATCAATTGCAAAATCGCGCAACGAATGAACGCGCACATCAAGCTGCTTCCCATCGATAGCTTTTTTGAGCATACCCCCTTTGAGGTATGAGTCACCAATCAGCTCGGGTAGAGCGGTGATAATGTCAAAGCGGATTTTTTTCTTCATAGGTAGTGTAAGTATAGCATGGGAAAAATTTGAGGTTAATAATTAATAATGAATTATTAACCTGATTCTTCTCCGTTGATAACCGCTCAGAACCCCCTTAGAGCTTCTAAATCTTCTGTGACATCTTATAACTTCTTTCCCCCATTAACTTGTTTAAAATCAAAACCCCCTGCCGTGCACAGGGGGGACGCTCCAGGAGGGCGAATGCCGGCACGGAAGGGAGCCTATCTCCCACGGCTCTTGTATCCTAGCCTCAAACGTCGATATCGTCAATATGCCGACATAACCAAAACACCCAGCCACATTCATGACTGGGTGTTGCATTATCTACGTTTAGAGCTCGAGGTCACCTTCGAGTACTGAGGTGTCAACTGCGCTGTCTGATGAACGGTCATCTGAGCGGCGAGCTGGACGTTCTCGTCCTTCTGGTTCGTTGACCTTCACAGTCACACGAGCGTCATTTTTTGCGCCTACGATACGTACCAATGTTCGCAATGCGGTGATTGTCTGTCCTTTCTTTCCGATAACGTATCCGATATCGGCTGGATCAACATCAAGCGTCAAAAGTACTCCTCGTTCATCAACGGTTCGGTTAACTGTAACCGCATCGGGATGAGCAACAAGTTGCTTCACGACGTCTTCAAGAAATTTCTGGTCATCCATGTTCTGAATTTCCTTATGCTATCCATTGCTACGAATGAATAGCTATAAATTAATAAGTACGTGGAACAATGGTAGCACGCACATATCCGATTGTCAATCCAGATAACTGGACTCAAAAACCCGCCAATACCGGCGGGGTTTT
>CAYRMM010000001.1:2880-21521 GCA_964425425.1 uncultured Gammaproteobacteria bacterium
AAAACCCCGCCAATACCGGCGGGTTTTTATGCGTTATTCACTGCGTTCTGGTCGATCCGGTTGATCAATTTTGAGGTTAAACTATTATCGTTTAAAACTCTATTCGAGATAATCGCCACTCGCTTCCTCGTAAATCTCCGTTTGGAAGAAATGAATAGCTCTCTCCAAACAAGTTCATTTTCATGTCCTCTAGAATATATTCTCGAAGACTTTTTTTACCCTTTTGTCTCGTTGCTTGTGCCAATAGCATTGTTCCCATGTATGCATTATATGCATACCGATGAGCAATCTCATCTTTATATTCGTGGTAATATTTTTCTATAAATGCTTCTGGTACCTGTGCGTCAATAATATATAAAGCATTTGAGGGTTGTATTTTTTTTATATCCCTTAGTACCGGCTTTGAAAGTGCGAGCGTACAAATTACCGGAATATGTAATTGCGCTTTTTTAAGTTCTTGCAATAATTGACCAACAATATCCTCATAGTTATCAATAACACATACCTGAGCTTTTGATTCTTTGAGTATTTTAATAATTTTTTTAATTTCTGTAGCTCCTACAGCGTCTTCCAAATAAATCCCCTGATACACACCACCTGAATCATTAACACTTTTTTCAAAAATATCTTGATGTCGCTTTGCCCATTCATTTCCTCGATGAACATACGCAAGCTTCTTAAGTTTATTTTCTTTTAGAAAATCAGAAATAATATCCTCTTTAATATCATTATTATAGGCGCCAGAAATACGAAGTCCTCCCTTTGTTGACAAAACATCAGAAGCTGTTGCTGGAGTAAAGTATGTCACACCTTGCTCCTCAAGGATAGGCGTAACAACATCTATTAAATAACTCCATGTTGGTCCAATAATTGCATCTGGTTTAAAGTTTTCAATAATTTCATGAACCCCCTTGAGTGCACCTGCATAGGTGCTTTTATCATCAACAAAGCCTAACTCAACCTTCACGCCTTCTCGGTTAAGATCTTTTACCGCTAATTCGACCCCCTGCCTCATTGCAACACCATCTGTTTTCGCAAGCCCTGTATTTGCAAGAATCATTCCCAAACGAACCTTTGTATCTGCTAACTTAAACTCTTCTTCTCCTTTTTTAGGCTTAATTTTGTAAATAATGTTGTCTGCTGCTGTTTTTTGATTTGTTACCAGATAATATTCCCACTCATACCCATAACGCTTCATTGCTTCTTTCAAAAACTCATTTGCCTCATGATCTTTGCTTGAAAAGCCAAGAATAATGTATCCTTTTGGCGCTAGATAGTATTTTGCTCTAATTAAAAATTTATCCAAAACTCCTCCCTCAGTCCCCTGCGTATAGAAGGCGTACATCAATTTATCATTCTTATGCTTTGCATCTCGGTGAAACGGAGGATTGAAATAAATAATATCAAAATAATTTTTATATCGGTGTGCAAGTGGCTCAAAGGTGTCGCCTTCATATAAGTCAATTTTATTTTCTAATTTGTGCATTTCAATATTCTGACGAGCACTTTCAACTGCTTGTGGATTAATGTCTGACTGCACTACATGTTTTGCGCCATTAAGAGCCGCGACAAGCCCCATTGTTCCATGACCACACGCAATATCTGCCACCTTTTTTCCTTTTGATAATTTTGCAACCACCTCTCCCAAAAGCTTTGAAGATCGAAATCTATTAGAAGGGTACACTCCGGGCAATACCTTCATTTTAATGCCCTCAAATAAAATATAGTATGGATCAGTATGTTGTTTGATATGATAATAAATATCTTCTGGAGCAATCGCAGGGTAATAATTTTTGTGAAAATAATTTTGTTTTTTCTTTTTTACAATAAAACTATCAAGTTCTTTAATAACTTCACTTGCATTCTTACAATATCTAATGTCTGAAGGAAGTTTATGAAGCAATCCTCGTTCCTCAAAATACGATACAATCTCTTTGTAATAATCACCAAATTCGCCAACTAAAATCAAGGGTGCAGCCGTTTCTCCTAAAAATTGATCAATGTGGACTTGTATTGTTTCCATGAGCGTTCCTAATCCCCCACTCATCACAATAAATGCATCAGACATCTCAATAAGCCTATTTTGTCGCTGTGAATGAGAGTCAAACGCCTCCCAATCGGTTAAATATTTATATGGCTTAGGTTCATATTTATGCAGCCCAATTCCAAAAGTTTTACCTCCTGCCTTATAGGCTATTTCTGTCATAATTCTCATGATGCCAGTATGCCCAGCTCCTGTTCCTAAAATATGATTATTTTTTGCAATCCATGTTGCAATTTTTTTCGCATCAGCAACCACCTGTTTGTCTTTCACTTCATTTCGTGCTCCAAAAACTGTAACTACATACTGATACCCATACGCCAACTGCTTTTTAGATATTTTCTTCTTTCCCATCTGTCTATTAATTTAAAAATTATATCCATCTCATTATACCACTTTTTTAAAAAACTGGTTAATAATAACAAATCCTCGTATGTATACGAGGATTTGTTATTATTCACTACGTTCTGGACGATCCGGTTGATCAATTTTGAGGTTAATGCGCTCATCGTTTTTTGCGCCAATTGCTTTGAGAATGGTTCTCATTGCTTTTGCTGTTCCTCCTTGCTTCCCGATGACGTAGCCAAGATCAGCTGGGTCAACATGAACCGTCAGCAGGACACCGCGATCATCAACGATGCGATCAATACTGACGGCATCCGGGTTTGAGACTACCGCTTTGACCAAATATGCGGCAAACTCACGATCAAACTCCTGTGCCATAGGCATGCGTAAATTATTAGCCTTCAATGAATTCAGTATACCACACTCCTTGGCAAAACAAATGAAAAAATCCACACCTGTGGATTTTTTCTGAGATGTTCATAATTATGCTGCTGGCTCTTCCGGTGCAGCTGCTGGCGCCTCTTCAGAAGTCGCTTCCGCTGGAGTTTCTGCTTCAGGGGCCGCCTCGGCTGCCGCTGCAGCCTCCTCAGCCGCTGCCTTTTCTGCAGCCGCCGCTTCTTCAGCCGCGCGCTTTGCCTCTTCTTGAGCGGCAAGCTCATCAGCCATCTTCTTGCGACGCTTGGTCGTCAAATGTGAAACAGGCTTCTTTTTTCCTTCAATCACGCCGTTCGTGATTAACAAGTTCAACACTGAGTTTGATGGTTGCGCACCTTGTTCGATATAGCGCTTCACCTTATCAGCATCAATCGTCAATACTTTTGTGCGTGGGTTGTAGTGACCAAGGCTTTCCTTGTAGTCACCCCATGGATCTTTGGTTTTTTCATTCACGATGAGGCGAAAAAGAGGTTCCTTCTTCTTACCAAATCGTGACATTCGAATTGCTAACATGTCGTTGTAAAGTTTATTTGCATCAGATGTGAGCACGTCCGCCTTAGATAGAGAGGCGGAGGTTTGATGACGATAGTGCAATAGTACGCCAGTATTCCCTTATTGTCAATATGCGGTACAATAGGAAGAGAGCTTCCCGTGCGACGGGTTGACATTTTCTTGTTTTTGTGCTAATATTCAACGAATCTTTGATTTCATGAAATATCTGATTCGACAATTATTTCGCACCTGTCTGACAATCATCTTCTGCTTGATTGCCATGTTGTTGTTTGTGCCCCAATCACAGGCTGCACTACCACAAGAATTCCCAAAATTAGCCAATTACTACTTAGATTGGGATCTAACGCCTGAGCGCATTGAACGCTTGGCCGAGTGGGATTTGGTGATTATTTCCAATGCCGCCTACTCCCGCTATCCAAGTGCCGTGCGCGAGCTGAAAGCTCACAACCCCAACATCACCGTCTTGGTGTATGTCGTTGCCAATGAAGCCGCCCTCTTTGGCCCGACCTTGGAAAATGGGAACCTCTTTAAAGACATCTACTCCTATGTCGATGCCAACGACTTGTGGCTCTACACACCGCAAGGTGATCGCATCATGACCTGGCCACAGACCAACTGGATCAATGCATCGTTGAACGGTAAACAGGTGAATGGCCAGTACTTTGTGGATTGGCTCGCGCAGCAAGCAACACAACGCTATATCGTCAACGCTGAGTTTGACGGGATTTTTTATGACAATATTTTTGATAATATCTGGTGGGCCTCAACCACCATTGATATTGATAATAACGGCACCGCCGACTCGCGCGAGACGGTAAATGCCGCATGGCAGCAGGGCATGGTACGACTCATCCAGCAAACGCAAGCGCGCGCGCCAGGAAAAATTGTGATCGGTAATACGAACACCAACTTTTATAACCAGTATATGAACGGTCGTTTGCACGAACACTTTCCTCGCCCACAAGAAGGTGGATGGGTCGGCAGTACCGCGGGCTATCTCAATCCGACCATTGGAAAATCTCCACAAGCATTTGTGATCAATTCAAATAATCAAAATATTGATAACGCAACGTCGAACTTGCGTCATGTTCGCTTCACCTACACGACGGCATTGCTCGGCGAAGGATTTTATAGCTTTACCGTGGGCGATCAATCACACGGGTCACTGTGGTGGTACGATGAGTACAATATGTTTTTGGGAAGCGCACTGGGCGAACCGGAAAATCTTTTAAGCTCATCGGATGTCGTGCAGCCCGGCGTATGGCGCCGTGAATTTGAAAATGGTGTCATCTATCTCAACTCAACTGACACCGCGCGCACCATCAATCTTCAAGGCGATTTCGAAAAACTACGCGGCATTCAAGATCCGGCTCATAACAACGGCGCCATTGTCCGTGAAATTACGTTGCAGCCCAACGATGGTATTGTCTTGCAAAAACGCGTAACGGAAGTTGTCGACGCGCCCTTCATGAACGGATCATTTGTCAAACCGTTTGATAAGCGTGGTGTTGAAACCCAACGCAACGGATTTTTCGTCTTTAACCGCGCCGGCCAAGGAAGTGATGTTGTCGCGCATGTTGATCTTGATGGTGACGGCTCGCGTGAAACAATTGTCGGCGGCGATACGCTCGTAACTGTCTATAACGCAAGCGGCTCGACACGCTTCTCGTTTACGCCCTATGGCACCGGCTATCGTTTCGGGTTGACGCTTGATATCGGCGATGTTGATGGCGACGGTCAGCTTGAAATCGTGACAGGAACACGACGTGGCTTTGAACCGCTGGTGAAAATTTTTGATCACGAAGGTAACGAACAGCCCGGCTCATTTCACGCCTATGCCAAAACATACAAAGGTGGTGTCAATGTAGCGCTTGCCGATCTGAACGGGAACGGCACCAAAGATATTGTGGTGGGTGCCGGATATCTGGGCGGTCCGCAAGTGCGTATCTTCAATGGTAAAGGACAACTCGTGTCCGGCGGCTTTTATGCCTATAGCCCAACGTTTCGCGGTGGTGTCAATGTAGCCGCCGGTGATATCGATGGCGATGGTGTTGATGAAATTATTACCGGTGCCGGTGTGGGGGGATCAACGCATGTGCGTATCTTTAATGGAAAGACCAAGCCCCTCAGCCCCGGCTTCTTTGCCTTTAGCGAAACTTCACGCGCTGGCGTGCAGGTGTTTGTGGCAGATTTGAATAATGACGGTATCGACGAAGTTTTGGCAGCAACGCCAAATCCGTTTGAGTAGGGAGTAAAGGTTCATAATTCATGATGAAGTATGAATAATTAATTATAAACCTTAATTATTTCTCCTTCCCCATGCTATACTTACCTCATGAATAAGCCGAATCAACAATTTGATCCCACGTGCGATCCGGTTGAGGTGCAGGACCCCAAAACAGGCGTAAAGCGCGTGATGTATTTGTGTGCGCAGCCGTTCAAAAAGCGCGCCAAGCACTACCGCGAGAACTCATTGCATTTTTGGACAGATCTTGGTCTCATCGCCACGATTGTCATTTTGGTCGGAACTCTTGTGACGCTATGGGTGTACAACTCGTTGCGCCACGTCAATCTCGTCGATTTCTCTGTGATGTACACATCTGAAGAGCTCATCAATGGTGAGCATGTTGATTTTACCGTTGCATATACCAATACCTCAAAAAAACCGGTCACGGGCGCTGAGGTAATTGTTCGCTTTCCTGATGGTTTACAGGATGTCACTATTGCTGACGAACGCTTCAACACAACAACGCAAACCATATCACTGGGCACACTTGAACCGGGAATGGGCGGTGAGTTTGCCGTGAGCGGCCTACTGCTCTCTGACATCGGCGTGACAGAAAAATTTGTCTTTGTTTTGAACTACTTCAATGATCTTGGTCAGCCACAGCAAGAATTTACCGCGCGTGAATTTGTGGTTGAACGTTCAGTTGTTGATGTTGCGCTTGAAGCGCCACAGCGCGTTATCATCGCGAGTGACTTCCCTTCGCACGTGACGGTAACGAATAATGCGGATCATGAGTTGCCCTCGCTTAAGGTGCAACTCCAGTATCACCCATCATTTGAAACTGAGGGCGGTTCGCTTGTGACATTGCCCGCGCTCATTTCGGGCGAGTCAATTACCAAAGATATTGAGGGAGTGATCACGCAGGCAGCTCCCGGCAATCATCCGCTCACCGTGGTCGTGCTCACCGAATTCCAAGGTAAAGATTTCGTCCTCAACAAGGCCACGCGCACAACCGAGCTCGCCTTTTCAAAGTTGATAACTCGCTTTATCAATACTGATGCCAACAAAGCAATTAAGCCGGGAGAGCAAACAACCGCAACATTGCGTATCGAAAATAATGAGCAGTTTACTGCAACCAACATCAGCGTTGACTTCACCGTAAGCGGCGACTTCGCTGATAAAAACTTTTTGGACCGCACCTACGACACGGTCGACAACGCAACGGTCACGCTCGGTGATATTCCTGACCTTGGTCCAGATGCATCTCACGAGCTCACCTTTTCCGCAGCAGCGCTGCGCCGCATCTTTATCACGCAAACTAGTGCTGACGAGCAAAACCTTACCATTGGCGCGCGTATTAAATTTTCTCCCAACAACACCGACAACGCCATTTATGTGAATGCCGCGCCTCTCGTCGTTCCAGTGAACAGTTCGCTTGAAGTGCAGTCGTTTGGACTCTTTTACACCAACACGGGTGATCAGATCGGCGTCGGCTCACTTCCTCCACGCGTGGGTGACTACACCGCCTACTGGGGGATCATTCGTCTGACCAACGGTGTCAACGCGCTGCGTAATGTCACGGTGCGCGCAACCGTTCCTGCCTACATCGACTATACTGATATTTATAACGTCACCTTGGGAGCGCCTGTACGCTATCTCCCGGCGACCAGCCAAATTGAGTGGTATATCCAGGAGCTTCCGGCATACGCCGGGGTCATCGGTGCTGCTCCTGAGGCGCGTATTCAGCTCGCGGTGGTACCGTCTGAATCGCAGGTTGGCCAGGTACTCAACCTCCTCACCAACATCTCGGTCTCCGCGGTTGATAGCCGCACGGGCGAAACGCTCACCGCCTCAGGCGCTACCATTACCAGCAATCTCTTTGATGACGCGCGCCTCAATCAAGTTGCCGAATAGCGACAAACCCACGCTGAGCGTGGGTTTTATGTTGGTTGACATTTTGCCTTTACTGCGGCACAATGAAGCACATTGAAGAAATAACGCTGACACATGGATTACAAGATTGATCATGGTAAAAAAGGTGAGGTAACCCTTACGGTTTCATTCGCCGCCGACGAACTCAAGGCGCAGCTTCCTAAGGCTGCCGCTCAAGTTTCTGAACATGTCGAAATCAAAGGTTTCCGCAAAGGACACGCTCCCGTTGATAAGGTGATCCAGGCAGCAGGCGCGATGGTGGTCTACGAGCATGCTGCTGAAATTTTGGCGCGTCAGTCATACACCAAAATTTTACTTGATGAAAAGATTGAGCCCCTCACGCAGCCAAAAATTGAGTTTACGAAACTTGCTCCTGACAATGACTTTGAATATACTGCAACCTTTATGCGTATCCCGTCAGTAACGGTTGGCGATATCGCCTCAATTACGGTTGATGACGTGCACAGCACCGTGAGTGATGAAGATGTTGAAAAAGTTATCACTGATTTGAAAGAGTATTCTGCTGCAGAAGTATTGAAGGACAAAGTAGCGGCACAAGGTGATATGGTTGAAATCGACTTTGAAGGGTTTTTGGATGGTGTGCCGTTTGATGGCGGTAAGGCGGAAAAATACAAACTCGCGTTGGGTAAAGGTCAGATGATTCCTGGCTTTGAAGAAGGTATCGAGGGAATGAAGGCCGGTGAGGAAAAAGAAATTATCGTTACCTTCCCTAAAGACTATCATGCCAAAAATCTTGCGGGTAAAAAAACAACGTTCAAAATCAAAGTGCATGGCGTCTATGAGCGCACACTACCGGCAAGCGATGATTCATTTGCAAAGTTGCATGGCAAGGAAACATTCAAAGAGTTGCGCGAACAGGTAGAGCATCAGCTCAAGCACGAAGAAGAGGCGAAGCAAAACCAGCGTATTGAATTAGAAATTATTGAAGCGCTGATCAAAAAATCAAAATTTGATGACATCCCTGACGTCTTGATCAATCAAGAGGTTGAGAAGATGATCGGTGAACTCAAGCAACAAGTGATGCAGCAAGGCATGCAGTTTACCGACTACCTCACCTCGATTAAAAAATCAGAAGAGGAGCTTAAGATTGATTTCGCGCCAAAGGCGCTGGATCGCGTCAAAGCAGCCCTGCTCACACGCGCTATCTTCTTGGACAACAAAATGTCGGTAAACGATGAAGAGCTTGATGCCGAAGTTGCTCGCTACAAAGCCTACTATCAAGATCCCAACATGCAAGCAATGCTTGATGCTCCCGAATACCGCGATATGATTCGCAATGTCTTGGGCAACAGCAAGGTTATGAAGTATCTCAAGTCGACGGTACAGCTGAAGAAGAAGGATTAGTAAAAACCCTCCTCACGGAGGGTTTTTAGTTTATGGTGGATAGTTAATGGTTAATAGCTGCCATTAAAATAACGATGCCCCATTAACTATTAACCATCTGCCATCCACTGTGACGCAGTCACCTACCGCCCTTGACATTCTTTCGCTTCTTGCTACAGTATGACGATTGTTCATTCTTTACCGCGAGGAGGTCGCATGTATCCCAAAACGATCGAAGAGTTCAAGGAGCTCGTTGCCACCATCGAGGCAACGCCCGGCTATACCAAGCCGCTGGCGTTTGCCACCGGCACCGCCATCATGTGCGGTGAGTATCCCATCTTCATCCAACACGTCGCCGTGAACGTGCGTGAAAACTTCGGCACGGCCGCCATCTTGGCTCATATCACCGGCTACACCTGCGGCAACGAAACGTTCCGGCTGACCGAACAGGACGTTCGCGAAGCGCTGCGCTATTTCGCGCCCTTTGCCAACGACGGCAAGGTGCATGCCAACATCGAAGCGCTCAATCGCATCGCTGACTTCCTGAACGCCACCACGGCCGCGACCGGCTTCGTCAGTTTCGCCTCGGCGTTGGATGGTAGCAGCAACACCTGGTACAAGGCGTTCAACTACGCCTTCTGCTTCCGCCTCGCCGCGCAAGGCGTCGTGACCCTCGAGCCGCACGTGCTCAACGACTTCGCCGAAAAGATGCGCAACATCGGCTACCTCATCAAGTAGTCGCGTCACGCAACCCCCTTCGCACCCCTCACCTGCTTGTCAGCGTGAGGGGGTTTTCTTTTGCTCCGCCATCGGTTGACAAAAACATTTCGCTGCGATAAGTTCAGACGAACTGCTCTTTAGAACACCCCGTCCGCCTGTCGTCGCACTGACAGGCCGACTATCCGAAAGGACGTGCACTGTGCGGATTCCGTCAACCAAAGATGAGTTCAACGAGCTCACCGACGAGATCGAATCGCAAGAAGGTTACATCCGGCCGCAGGCGTTTGGCGTGGGGTTTATCACCTACACGCGCGACAATCAGCCGCTGGATGTCTATTTCCCCGCGCCCAACTGCAACGGCAGTTTTCGGACCGCGGCAATTTTGCGTGCGCTTCGTGGTGCCTATGAATCGCACTGCTTTCAAGGGGGCCCCTCCTACTTCCGTGATGCTTTGGCGCACTTCGCTCCGTTTCGCAATGAAACGGGACATGCCAACATCGCGGCGCTGGAGCTTGCCGCAAATCTGGAGACGTCGCGCTCTTTGCTGCATACTGCCGATGGGCGGTACAAAGCGGCGTGCGTCGTCTTCATCAACGATCTCCAGGAAAAGCCCCTGAATATGTTTGACGCTTACCTGCGTCTGCATCTGCTCAGCCACCGCTTGGTGCAGCCCAACACGATCAACCTGGATGGCATCTTTGGCCTACTGCCCAATGTGGCGTGGACCAATCACGGGCCGTTCTTGGCGGGCGAAATCGATGCGGTCATCGCTCGTTCTCGCCTCACGCATCACGAGCCTTTGACGATCTACGGCGTGGACAAGTTCCCGCGCATGGTCGACTACGTCGTTCCCAAGGGCGTACGTATCGCCGACGCCGACCGGGTTCGCCTAGGCGCCTATCTGAGCGAAGGAACAACGATCATGCACGAAGGCTTCGTGAACTTCAATGCCGGCACCCTCGGCGCCAGCATGGTCGAAGGTCGTATCTCGGCCGGCGTGGTCGTGGGCAACGGTACCGATCTGGGTGGCAGCTCCTCCCTGATGGGCACGCTCTCGGGTGGCGGCAAAGAAAAAATCCGCATCGGCGAAAACTGCCTCGTTGGCGCCAATGCCGGCTGCGGCATCAGCCTGGGCGACTTCTGCGCCATCGAAGCGGGGTTGTACGTTACCGCCGGCTCCAAGGTGCTGATCGAGCGCGGCGAGTACTTCGACGAGGTGTGCGCTTCCATCAGCGGCACAAGCCAAATCGAGCTTACTCCCGGCACCGAGGTGACCGCCCGCGATTTGTCAGGCCTCATCTTCAAGTCGACCTTTCGCCGTCACAGCGGCTCGGGTCACATCGAATGCTTGGTGGGTGCGCCCAACAAGGAGCGGCTCGACGCCATGCTCCACAAGAACTAGGGCAACGGCCTTCTTTCACCTGCTCCGAATACCCTCGTGGTGTTCGGAGCTTTTTCTTTGTCTGGCCGGCTTGCTCATTTTTATGAATGCCGTATGATATATGATATGTTCTTTGTGAGGAGTTGGTATGCCCGCATCAGCAACGCTCCATGAATTGATCACGACCTATCTTACCACCACGTGCTTTGCGCCCACGCTGCGCATCACGATTGATCCCGATGCCGTCACTGTACTCCACGCGCTCTATCCTTACTGGATGCGCTGCTACTGGTGTGGCAACACCATCACTACACCACGGCGCGTCATTGCTCGTACACACATCACCTGCGAACTCGTGCGCCCCGTGACGAGCGTGACCTTTGCTCATCAGATGCACTTTCACTCCATGAGTGAGTTTCGCAGCTTCATCAATACGCTCGCCTATCAACCCCGCCGCGTGTAAACGCCCGGGGTTTTTTCTTGCTACGAATCTACGAATAATGCGAATGACATGCGAATGCCACGAATTAATTAACTAATTAACACCAATTCACTAATCTTGAGTCCTGTAGCCCTAAAGCCCTACCATCTGATAGCCTCTGAATCTTCTGATAACTTCTGACAACTTCTATCCCTCCTTCCTCCATTAACCATTAACCATCCACCATTCACCGTGACGCAGTCACATCCCGTACTTGACAATTACCTTCCGTTGGCATAATCTGCCCTATTGTTTCGCTCTTTTTACCCGAACGAGAATGTGAGGCTGTTAGAGAGCAGCGTCTACGGCATTCTTATCGTCATCACATGAACCACTCTCCCCAGGAGCTCCCTTGGAACCAACGACACTCGAAATCATCGGAACCGCCATCTTTGGCATCGCGATCCTTCATACGTTTCTGGTGAAACGTTTTGAAGCGCTGGCGCACCGCTTCCCCCACGGGTCGATCGGTGAGAACTTCTTTCATCTCCTCTCGGAGGTGGAGGTGGTCTTTGGCTTATGGGCTGGCGTCTTCATCGCCATTATCTTTGCCCTCAATGGCCCGGGCGCACCCATCACCTACCTCGAGTCGCTCAACTTCACCGAACCTGCATTCGTGTTTGCTATCATGACGATGGCGGCGACGGTGCCGGTGCTCTTTGCGGCCGGTTTCGTGATCGAGCTGTTGGCGCGCGTACTCACGCGGATCGTCTCACCTGTCTTCCCGCTTCCTCGCAGCGTCGCCTTCTTTGTGGTGCTGCTCATCGTGGGGCCGCTCCTCGGGTCGTTTATCACCGAGCCGGCGGCAATGACGGTGACGGCGATGCTCTTGCTGGACCACTTCTTCAAAGATACGCGGCTCAGCAAACGCTTTCGCTATCTCACCATCGGCACCTTGTTCGTGAACATCTCCATCGGTGGCACCCTCACGAACTTTGCGGCGCCGCCGGTGCTCATGGTTGCCGAGCGGTGGGGCTGGTCGTCTGCATTCATGTTCACGCACTTTGGTTGGCGTGCGACACTCGCCGTTGTCATCATCACGCTCATTATTGCCATACTCTTCTCCAAAGAGCTGCGGCAACTTGATGATCATGGTTCAGTGGTAGCCAAGCTAAAAAGATCTTGGCTCCAGCAGCTCCTGCTGTGGCCTCTTCGAGTTATGATGGTTTTGATTAACCTCGTATCTCTTCCTTGGCTTCTTTTCGTCGAGCTCCGCAACATGCGTTACCAAAACACTGTCGAAAAAGACCACCTCACCGAAATGCATGTGCCATGGTGGATGGTTGGCGTTCATCTTGGTTTCATTGGCGCGGTCGTCTTCTACTCGCACCACATGGCCGTCTTCTTGCCCCTCTTCCTTTTTTTCCTGGGGGTTATGAAAGTGACGGCTGAGTACCAAGAAGCACCCAAGTTGCAGCAGTCGCTGCTCGTCGCCTTCTTCCTTGGAGGATTGGTGACGTTGGGTGGCATGCAGGCGTGGTGGCTCAAGCCGCTGCTTGCGAGTCTTGGTGACACGGAACTCTTCTTTGGCACGACGACATTAACAGCCGTCACCGACAATGCCGCGCTCACCTATCTCGGCTCGCTTGTTGAAGGCCTGAGTGATCAGACGAAGTATGCGCTGGTCGCCGGCGCGGTCACTGGTGGCGGTCTCACCGTTATCGCCAATGCTCCCAACCCAGCTGGGTATGGGATCCTCAAGGACAGCTTTGGCGAAAAGGGCATCAGCCCCTTGGGCCTGCTCGCCGGCGCACTGCCTGCAACGATGGTCGCCATCATCTGTTTCTGGGTTCTCTAAACCCACCAACAGCTCGTTCTTTCGAATTGTCCGCACAGGCGGACTATACACCCGGGTAGCACTTAGACCCGGGTGTTTTATTTTTACCTGAAATTAGGTTTTATTGATAAGTTATCCCCACTATACACGGCTTATCCACAGGCTTTCCCACACGCACATTTCCCCTTAATTCTCCCTTGCATCACACATTACTTACCTAACCTTAGTTAAAATCATTGACATGAAGGTGTTTTTCAGGTATACTGGAGGTATAGATTGCTTTGGCGATCTGTTGTTCTTTCAATCATCATAAACGAGAGGTAGTCCAAGCTCAGCTTGGCCATGACCTGTCGTTTCATCTTTACGAAAAGTTTAGGGACGCCGCACTTCGGTAGTCCCTCCTTTTTTTCTCTGCTATACTACCCATACTTTTTATACTTCCGTATGTTGATTGCCATTATCTCCGATACGCACGACAACCTCTTCACGCTCAACAAGGCGATTGCCTTTATCAATGAACGGGGGTGTGACGTGTTACTTCATGCTGGCGATATGTCTCGAACAGATACACTTGAGCATATTGCGCAAAAATTTCATGGGCCGATTCATATCGTTGAAGGAAATAGTGATATTAATCCTGAAAATTTTCACGCCCTTGCGAAGATATACCCTCTCCTCACCTTCCATGGTCCAACCGCGTCACTTGAACTTGATGGCCTTCGTATTGGTATCACGCACAAGCCACAGGATGCCAAGCAGCTTGCGGCATCCGGATCGTATGATCTGATTATCCACGGACATGATCACAAGCCCTGGCAATCGTTTGTGGGCACAGCTGAAATTCTCAACCCGGGAAATGTGCAGGATACGCGCTATCCGGCAACGTTCGCGCTCTACGACACAACAACGAGAAAAGCGCAGCTTGTGCAAATTGGAAAATTATAAAACCCTCGACACCGGCGGTGCACGAGGGTTGCGTCAAAGAACGTGGTGACGTTCGTTAGGTGGGTTGTGGAATATCACGGACACAGATCGGGGGTGCGCACTCCTTGCTGCAGATGATATAGAGCAGGTAGTGAACGCGCATCGGGGCGCCGCACGACGGGCAGTTAGGAAGCGCCTCAGTAAGCGCCGTCTGCGTTTCTTGAATATAGCTGCTCAGCAGGATGCCCAAGTTCTTGGGGTACGGGTAGTTGCGATAGTCACGGATATCCAGGGCGGCGTTGGTCACGATTCCTCCTTATGTGAACGTGAAAATTTTGTTACAATGAGCGTAAGAACAAATATGAGAACACCAGTATAGCTTTTATACACTCACTTGTCAATCTATGTCACTTTCACTTATCTTTCTTCTTAAAGCAACGCTTGCTGCCGCGCTTGGCTTTATCCTCGGTGCTCAACGAGAAAAAAGCGGCAAGGCCGCCGGGTCACGCACCATGGCGCTTGTGGCGCTTGGCTCTGCTGTCTTTACCATTATGTCGCGTGAAGGCTTTGTCGATATTGGCACACAACTTGATCCAAGTCGTGTGGCCGCGCAAATTGTGGTCGGCATCGGTTTTCTTGGTGCTGGGACGATTATCTTCCAAAATGACAAGATTAGCGGCCTCACCACTGCCGCAACGCTTTGGGTAGCAGCGGCGCTGGGTATGGTGGTTGGTAACGGCTTTTATCTTGAGGCGGTCGTGCTGACTGTTTTGGTACTCCTTATATTACTTATGGCTACTGTTCAACAACGGCGCGGTTGGCTCAAAAAATAATGCATGTCTGATATCAAACAATTATTACACGCTGTCATCACCGAAGCGGGGGAGTATGCCTCCGCTCATTTTGGCCGACTTACGCCAGATGACATCTCCTATAAATATCCCAACAACCGTGGAATCGTCACGCGCGTTGATATGACGCTGGATGCGCGCATTCGTCAGCGCGTGTTAGACATCTTCCCGACGCACGACATCATCTCTGAAGAAAATGAATCGATTAATAACGCTGGCGACATCGTGTGGATTATCGACCCTATTGATGGGACGCGTAATTATGTTGACGGCAACCCACAGTACTCTATTTCAATTGGTGTTGCACAAGGGGGCGAGTTGCTGATGGGTGCTATTTACGCGCCGGAGCTTGATGAACTCTTTTTTGCGGAACGTGGAAACACCCTCCTTTTAAACGGAAAACCGGTTCAACCGGCCATCGATGAACCGATCACGTGTTACATCGATGATAAGCGACTGTCGCGCAAAGATCTTAAAGAGGTGTTTGCCGGCTGTGAGCAAACGCATCTCGGCTCGGTAGCACTTGAGCTTGCCTATGTTGCGGCCGGCCGCTCACAAGGATCCTTGCTTGAAAATATCATGCTTTGGGATATTGCGGCCGGCATGGTAATGATCGAGGTTATGGGCGGTAAGCTCTTGAATTTTGAAGGTAAACCCTATACCCTCAGTGACAAGCACCTCATGGCGCTTGGTTACCATAAAGCACAAAAACTCGTATGACCCTCATTCTTGAAGTTGATCAGCACTTCCCGCAGCCGGGAATTGTTGAGCACGCGCTCGAAGTTATCACCAACACACACGGCCTCATTGTCTACCCCACCGACACGGTATATGGGGTTGGTTGTGATGCTACCGACTCTCTCGCACTCGAAAAACTTGAGGCACTCCGCGGCAAACGAACCGGGTCTGACGCACAAAAATCATTTTCGATCATGGTTGCGGACATACAGATGTTGGAACGCTATACCGACATCACCGACGAGCAGCGCGCCATTCTCAAAGAATACCTCCCGGGGCCATTTACCTTTATTCTCAAGGCATCATCAAAGGCTCCTGCTGCGCTCGTGTCTGCGCATGGTACGATTGGCATTCGCATTCCACGCAATCGTCTCTGTAAAGCCTTAGTCAAGGGATTGAAAAAACCTATTATTACAACTTCTTTTAATCTTCCCGGTGAGCCGGTTATCACCAACCCCACAAAAGCACCTCAAGCGCTGCGCGATGCGGTGGATGTCATACTGGATGCCGAGACACTTGCTACCACTGCCTCAACCGTTGTGGATCTCACCCAAACACCACCGCAAATTCTACGGCAAGGTGCGGGTCAATTCAAAACACCAAAAACCGCGTAATAACGCGGTTTTTTGATGCTGCTTGAATATTTATGATGAGGTGTGGCGCCAGACAGCGTTCACATCAAGACGATCTCCTGGTTTCAGATTCTTTGCGCTCTCTTCATCAAGCCCATTGTCTGACAAAACCTGGTCAACAATTTGACGAACAAGCTTGTCAGGGACCTCTTCACCCCCATATCCCTCTTCGAGCATCTCGTTCACAATATCCCAAACCGTGTCTCCAGATTCAAGGGTAACATATCGCTCATCCGGGTCAGCCTCAAAGTCTTCAATTGCATATCCCTCAAGTCCTTCTGGTGGTTCACCACCCCCCATGTCTGGCGAAGCGACGTTTTCAATGTTAGTGTCTGCAGACACTGACTGCTTCTCAATATTGCCGCTTGTTGAGAGCGCAATGCCAAGACCGGCAATCAAGGGGAGGGCGCGACGAACAAATTTACTAGCACGCAGTGCCGACATCAACCATGGCTTTGATTGCTCTGGGATCTTCTTGTCTTGCGCGATGTGTTGCACAACCTGTTCTTCTATCTCTTCTGGGTTTCCGTCAGGGTTTTCTTGTGCCTCCTGTGCAATCATCTGAACAATAGGGTCATTTTCGTGAATAATTTCTTCACCTATCTCGGCCTCAGCCGCCTGTTCTTCGGCCGTTTCATCTTCTTCGATAGCTTCAAAGTTTGGACGTTTAAAAGGAACGCCAACATATTCAAAAACGTCGTCCAATACATCATACAAGTCTTCGGCCGAACGTACGTCAGAAAAACCCTTTAAAAACGACTTAAGTGCGTCGGGGTTTTCATACTGGCCAAGCGCGTCAACGCCGGGCATCTTTAAACGATAACGATCATTTGCGTCCTTTGAAATTCCAACCCACTCAAGGGATTCCTGAGGATCATCGGTTTGAAAAATAAGGGCCACCAGATCTTCAAGGGACATTGCTTGAAGTTCGGGAGAGGTAAGGTATTTGTCGATGAGTTCTTTTGTCAGCTCTGCTTTACGTTTACGTTCTGCCTCTTTTTCTTGTGGTGTTTTGGCATACTCGATATTTTCTTGTTCTGTTTGAGGTGCGCGCTCCATAAAAAGGGGGGTGAGTTGGTGAGTGATGTATAGTATAAGTATATACTAATGAACGGTCTTTTTGTATACTCTGAAATATGTCATCACGAACACTGACTATCCACCTCAAACCCCGGTCAAGTCGCAATGAAATTATCTCGCAGGAGGGTGATATTTGGACGGTGCGCCTCACCGCGCCGCCGGTTGATAATAAGGCAAATAAAGCGCTTATTGATTTACTTGCGCGCGAGCTTGGTATTCCTAAATCCCTCCTTGCCATCATAAAAGGGCATACCTCAAAAACAAAGATAGTCGAAGTTCAAGACGCTTGACCCTCCTGTGTAATATGGTAGACTAGTGCTATTGTCTCGACGGGGTTTGTGGGAACATGGTGTCTGTTGGCGATCCCTTCAGCATCCCCACTCTCCCCGACCATTTTTGCCGGCTGACGCACGTCGCCGGCTTTTTTATTGCTTGGTGTGAAATGTGTATAAGGTGCTTATAACACGTGGGTAACTCATTGCTTTGTTTTGCATATCTTTAGGATAACCCCTCGGTATCTATGGTGTTACTTGTGTGTTGTGTTTGAATAACTTTGTATCTTTTTGTCTTTTCCTTTTTCTGTGTGTATCTCCCCCTACTTACCCCCCTACTTACCCCCAGCTACTCCAACGTTTCCACCCGCTTATACACAACGCAATCTCCTATTTTTATTGATCGATGCTTTATTATAAGCAATCTTATCCACCGACTTATTATTGTTATTGTATTTATATATACTTCTTATATATAACACATATGAAAGACAGGGGGGTGTTTAAAAAGGACGCTCTAAAACCATTTAAAGCACCTATATGATACCTTGATTTAATTTATAATCTTTGGTACACTACCCTCACCTTTTTGAGGGCGTATAGCTTCCCGCACCAGACCCCTCGATACCTCGGGGACGATGCGGGACAAGCAGGTGGTTGGGTAAAAAAAGAATCACCCACCTTCGCTCATAAAAAACTCAAAAGGTATGCAGTTAAGGGCGTATAGCTCAGGTGGTTAGAGCGTTACACTGATAATGTAAAGGTCCCAAGTTCGAGTCTTGGTACGCCCACCATTCTTTGGTAAAGTTATGTATGACAGACCTTCGGGACTGTCATTCTAACTTTACAAAGGAGACGGTGTCTATACGCCGAGGTAGCTCAGTGGTAGAGCAAAGGACTGAAAATCCTTGTGTCGGCAGTTCACTCCTCCCCCTCGGCACAAAATAT
>CAYRMM010000001.1:21546-23276 GCA_964425425.1 uncultured Gammaproteobacteria bacterium
CAGTTGGCTAGCGCGTCTGGTTTGGGACCAGAAGGTCGTGGGTTCAAGTCCCACTGGCCCGACCCTCTTGTCAATTTTTTGTTATACTTAAAGAGGATCACCACACATAAATAGTAATAATTAGTATGATTTTAGAATCAGATCATATTGCGACTATTCTTGAAGGAACTGGTTGGACACAACGAGGACGTTCAATTACAAAAACGTATAAATATAATACGTTTATTGAGGCGATTCAGTTTGTTAATGGAGTTGCTGATCTTGCTGAAGAAATGAACCATCACCCCGAGATTGAGATTCACTATAACCGCGTGAAACTTACCCTCTCGACACATAGCGAGGGTGGTGTTACTGAACAAGACACAACACTTGCTCTAGCTATTGAAGAAGATTGCGCTTAATTCAAAAGCCCAAGGATGAGTCCTTGGGCTTTTTTAAACGGCCCTCCAAACCGCGGATAAGAATGAACAGATAACCAACCAACAGACAACCAGCCTCGCGACTGGAAACACCTACATCACGTGTGTAGGGACCCGCCTAATCAAGTAATGTGTGGTTGTATGACAACCAGGGTTAGTGGTTATCACCACACAACACCCTCTTGGGAAGGATTCGATAGTTAGACCACCTCCTTTCCGGCGAAGTGCGCCGGGCGATGTGAAATATGTGCGTGCGGCATAGGCAGCCTCCTTTGTCTGTGGTTCATTTCTTATGGTAACAAAAGTTACCTTTTTACAAAAGTGGGTTCTGTGAAAAACTTACTCAAAACAAAGTAACGCATGTGTTATACTAGAGGTGCTTTGAAGAGTTAACGCACTATACTACACATATGTTCGCAAACATTGCACTCATTGTTTTGGGATTCATTTTGTTAATCAAAGGAGCTGATTACCTTGTTTCAGGATCTTCATCAATCGCCAAAAAATCAGGCATACCTTCGATTGTTATTGGGCTTACTATTGTTGCCTTTGGTACCTCAATGCCCGAGATGTTGATCAACCTCTTTTCCGCGACACAAGGAAATACTGATCTTGCCGTCTCAAATGTATTAGGTTCAAACCTTGCTAATGTCCTTTTGATTTTAGGTATTGCAGCGGTTATCACCCCACTCACCGTTCAACGAAACACGACCAGTAAAGAGGTTCCCTTTGCCCTTTTGGCAGTGTTGGTGGTTGGGCTACTCGCAAACGACGTGTTTTTTGATGGAGCTGCAAATAATATTATTTCTCGCAGTGAGGGGTTAATAATGCTCCTTTTCTTTATTATTTTTCTTTATTACACCTACTCTATCTCCAAAGGAAATGTTTCTGAAATGGAGGATGTAAAAACCTATCGAACATATGTGTCAGCACTCATGGTGTTGGGTGGTATCGTAGGGCTTTTTATTGGAGGTAAGTTTACCGTTGACGGAGCAACAGCCATTGCAACAACCCTTGGACTCTCACAACGTGTGATTGGTTTAACGATTGTAGAGATTGGAACCTCCTTACCCGAACTGGTAACCGCTGTTGTCGCAGCGACAAAGCGTCAAACAGATATCGTGGTAGGAAATGTTATTGGTTCAAATATTTTCAATGTTTTTTGGATCTTGGGTTTAACTGCAACAATTGCGCCACTCCCTTTTTCGGAAAGTTTAAATTATGACGTTATTGTGAATGTGGTGGTGGGAATCGCCTTGTTTTTAGCGCTGCTTCTTGGTACACGACACCGTATCGCGAAGTGGGAGGGGG
>CAYRMM010000002.1:0-15732 GCA_964425425.1 uncultured Gammaproteobacteria bacterium
GCGCTCGCTTCACGAATCTGCCCAAAGTCAACAACTTCGGGTTCTGAGGGAATCTGTAAATTATGTCCTTTAGAGTAATCGTGTTCCATAATCCTTATTATTCCAATATTTGAGCACATACTTGAAATACGAGGTCAGATGCCAGCGCACAAACTTATTCAGCTTCAAAAATCCCCATGTCGATGTCATTGACGCCTGTTCATGCAAATGATACATCACCGCGTCGTGCTTGTACACGACCTGCTTCCCATTCATCCAAAAACGGCGGCACCACTCCATATCTTCAACATAAAAGAAAAATCGTTCGTCATACATACCGACAGCCTCCAAATCAGAACGCCGCACCGTTTGGCACGCACCCATGACCCAATCAACCGGTCGCGTCTCGTTATGATCCCAGTCCATCATCAGGTAGTCCCGTAAAAATGTCTGACCGCGTTTGGTTTTACCCAATGGCGTACGTCGATACACAATCGAACGGAATGTCTGAAAGCGCATGCATGAGTACTGCAACGTGTTGTTGCCGTTCAAAAGCTTGGGCCCGACCAAACCAACGTCAGGATTGCGCTTCATGTATTCCACAATACTGCTCACCGCCCCGGGGGTCACGGTAATATCAGGGTTCATAATCATGATGTACTCACCCTTTGCCTCGCGCATCCCGACATTATTCCCTGCTGCAAAACCCAAATTCGCACCGGTCTGGATAAACCGCACCTGAGGATAGTGCTGCGCGAGCATTGCTTCAACGCCATCATACGAGCCGTTATCAACGACAATAATCTCATATCGCAGATCAGTCACCGTCGCGATGATATTTTTGATGCAGTACTTAATCAGATCTTTCGTCTTGTAGTTGAGGATGATAATTGAGAGATCCATAGTTATGCGTTAAACCAATGAAGTAATTCCCGTGTCGAGAGCGTTGCGGTCGCATGCACGCCTGCGCGCTTGCGCCGCATGCGTGGCATGAGACGAACCAGCAGCACGAGCCCTTTGAGCGTCCGCGGCTCACGCACGCAAATATAGAAGAACTTACCAAGCTCATACGCGACAACGAATGGCAGGTTGCGCAGCCAAACCCCGGCAGGCCAATTCTTATACATCACGAGTAAATGATTTTTGTACGAATGCATGTTGACCATATCATGCTTTTGAGAACGATAGCGCGCGGCTTGTCGTAGCGTCATGCCCTTGGTTGATTGCGCCGTACGATCATGCCATCCCACCGCATCAGCAATGACGCGCGCCTCCCACCCGGCACGGCGCAGTCGATACGCACAATCAACATCTTCTTTATATGAAAAAAAGTCTTCATCATAATACTCGTCTTCGAAGCGAATAGCTTCAAGCGCCTGCTTACGATAGATGGGCATCGTTCCACTCACACCAAAGACATTCGCATCCTGTGTATGCGCCGACTGCTGCTCGCCCACATACTGTTCGATCACCTTGCCTGAACGAAACACCTGCAATCCAAACGAATCAATGATCGTGGTCTTGGCCTCAGGCGCACCACCGGCAATCTCATCAAACTGCCACTTGAGAATAATCCCCGACACGGCACCCAAGCGTTCATCTGCTTCTAATACAGCAAGGCAGCGCTCAAGATACTGTGTATCCAACATCGTGTCCTGGTTGAGCACGAGATTGTACTTTGAATCAGACCAGTGAAAAATGTGATTATGCCCTTTAGCAAATCCAACATTCTCTTTGTTAGCAATAATGCGCATGCGTCCCGCAAACTGTGGCTCGTACTCACGCACGACGCCAAGCGTGTTGTCATGCGATCCGTTGTCCAACACGATCAAGGAAAAATCAGTAAACGTCTGCGCGAGCAGTGCCTCCATGCAGTAGCGCATATACCGTTCTCCATTCCAGGTCACCAACCCGACTGTCACTAATGGCTTTCCCATAGTCATGCTTAATCTTTACGCACCTTTGGGGTGACAAAGAATCCTAAATATTTACCAAGACCGAGTCGCGTCTGCGCGTCGACCGCCGGAATCGAACCAAATAACACGACCGTCACGGGCAGCATCACCCACTGCAAAAACATGACAATCCATGCGTGACGCGGCTTATGTTTTGGTCGTGGTGGCAGCAAAAAGAGCGAGACGATACCTGACACTAAAATACCGCTCATACCCACATTCATCATCGTCTCCAAGACAAATGGTGCGTTTTGGGCAATAACCGTCGCCTTCACATCAGGACCAGCGACTGCCAGCGGCAAGCGCCCCAACACAAAGAGCAAGATCGGTGCCGTCGCCCATGAGTACATGCCCTCGGTAATGTTAAAAATGTACTTGATCCTCGTCGATGCTTTCATGGTCTGCTTGCGTTTGCGGAAATTGTACACCATATACGGCATGTGCTCCACACCCCACGCCCAGCGACGTTGTTGCTTATATAAATTTTTTACGCCCACCCAAAACGACTCACCACCCACCGCGTCCATCGACACGGGCACAAACAACGGAATGACTTCATAATCACCATCATAGTGGATAAAGCATTGTAAAAAGATACGTGAGTCGTCCGTCACGATATCAGGTTGCCAAAAATTCACGTCGACGAGCGCCTTGTAACTCATCGAATGCGAGCTGAAGGTATAGAGACGGTCAGGGCGCATGAGTTCCGCAAGCAACCAAAACACCGTCGAAAAAGCAACGATACGCATCGGCGCGCTCGATTCCCAAATATTATTTGAATATAATGCTACCGGTTGATATGACGCACGTGTCGGATTGGGATGCGTCATATACTTGTAGGTCAGGTGCGAGAAGTATTTGGGGTGCACCACCGTGTCCGAGTCAAAATATGAAACAATCAGTTTTTCGTATGGAATGCCTAATTCATCAACCACCGACTTTGACTGCACTCCCGACCAGTACGCGTTGGCACCCTTCCCCTTCACTTCACCAACAATGCCATCAGGATGTAATGTCGTGAATAATTTTAAAAACGTGTCACCAAACTCGGCGCGAATGCGCGGCTCTACGTCTTCATACACTTCGCGCGCACGCTCTTCCCATGACATCACAACGATCATCTTCTTGTTGGGATAGTCGCTCTCTGCCAACCCCTTCACCGTATTGTAAATCACCTCATACGGCTCAGAGTAGGTTGGGATGAAAACGATATGATAGTAGTCCTCCCAATCGGCAAATTCACGCACCTCCGCCATCCAGTCACGCTTAATCTCACGATGATACCGGATTGACGCCAATGTGACATAGAGAATGAAATAAAAAACGCGCGTCACCCAGTACAGCGAAAAGATGATGATAAAATAAATGACCCACAGGGGTTTGATGAACGATAAGATAATCGACCCTAAAAATGTCGACCAAATAAGTATTGCGGGAATATATTCCAGTCGGCGGTACCCCTTACGATCTTCCTCCGGTAAATTTTGGATATGTGGTTGCATGCGTTATGCGATGTCAAATGATGTCAGTACCTCATCAGGCGTGACGGGCGTCACCGTTAACGTTTCGATCTTACCCAATGAGGACCCTTGTTTGCAAAAATTTACGAATTGCGTCAGCGGCAATTCAGGACCTTGCGCGTGAACCAGCACACTACCATCTTTTTCGTTTTTGGCAAACCCGACGATGCCCAGCTCATCCGCAAATTGCTTGAGCGTGGCGCGCATAAAAACGCCCTGGACCTTGCCAAACAGCCGAATCTCAAATGCTTTGTCAGTGCTCATAATGGTTTAATTTTAGCTCATTATCAGCACTTTGTAAATGAAACGACCGCCTGTGGTGTAGGCAGCCGTTAACGAATACCGAAGTATTCACGAATCGACCCGACCAGGGCCGACAAACAGTGATGGAATCGACGGCCCCGGGCCGACAAAGAGCGGCTCTCGGTTGATCACACCACCGAATACGGGACCGTTGTCGGGCGGTGCTGTGAGGCGCTTAAGAAAATCCGGAGCAAAGACGATGATCGGCGACTTCTCAAACACCATTACCAGTTGGACCGGTTCACGCCGCGCAATACGTTCAGCGATCGATGAAGGGCCGAATCGAGACTTTCGCTTGGGAATCACGATGAGTGGCTGTTGTTCGATACGATAGAATGTGCCATCAGGAGCAAACTCACCATTCCGAGTCAGGCCGATACATTCGGCAAAGTCCGAGAGATTAAAGGGCAAAAGCAGTTGTTGCATCAGCAACCTCCTTGGTACATGCAGTATACCATACCCTCATAAAAAACCGCGGGTAGTCTACCTGCGGTTTTCATGTTACTTCTGAATAATAATATCCGTAATAACCATATCTTGTAGCGGATGGTCCCGCTGGTCGCGCTCTGCTTGCTCGATAGCGTCAACCACCTCCATTCCCTGCACAACGCGCCCGAAATTAGTGTGCATACCGTCAAGCCATGGCGTTGCCGGTGCTGTCACGATGAAAAATTGTGAGCCATTCGTATTCGGACCGCGGTTTGCCATAGCAACTGAACCACGTACGAGCAGTTCGTCGTTTATCTCATCGGCAAATGTATAGTCAGGGCCTCCCGTACCATGTATTGCCCAATTCTTTGGCTGCTCTTTGGTCAACGGGTCGCCGGTCTGAATCATGAAGTCAGGAATGACGCGATGAAACAACACCCCATCATAAAAATCCTGCTGCGCCAAGGTGATAAAGTTCTGCACGGTCTGTGGCGCCTTGTCGTTAAACAGTTCGATAACAATATCACCTTGATTGGTGACAAGTGTCACCTGCACGCGTTCTTCATTCTCCATAGCTTGATTCAATCGTTGTAATTCTTCTTCAATCGAGCGAACTTGCTGCTGCGCCTGCTCAAGGCGTTGCTCGTCGTTTGCTGAGTTTAAGTTCAAAACTGTCTTTGATCCGTGCGTACACCCCGCGAGCACGAGGAGCGCCAGCGCCAATGCGCTCAAACGAATTCCGTATTTCATGCTGCTCTTTATTTCTTTTTCTTAGTTTTACTTTTTTTCTGCATCTCTTTTTTCACTTCTTTGGCATCTCCAACCAATTTCACCATATCAACAGCAAACTTACCGACTGCCGACGCGTCAGACAAGCGCTCACCGATTTTTTCAAACATGTTGCGTACCGCCTCAAACGCACCTTCGATCGTGCTCATGGCCTTGAACACTTGGCGTAAAATCTTTGCCGTATAAAAGAAAACAAACGCAAGCCCCATCAGTGCGGCAAACGCACCCAGAGCAAGCGCCCAGTTTAAAATGTCTTGTGAGGTTTCGAGCATAGAAGCTGGTTTATGGTGAATGGTTGATGGAAGGTCAAGCTCATAGTCAATAATTCATTATTAACCTGATGCTTCCCCTCTGAGAGCTTCTTATAACTTCTCATATCATCTGAATCATCTTGCTCCAGTATACCACATGAGCGGTGGGGGTATCAAAAAACTGAGTAGCTCTCACCACTCAGTTTTCTTCTTTTCTCTTATCCTTCTCGTACCTCTGCTCCCAGCTCTGCGCGTAAGCGCGCTTTCACGTCATTATGGAGCGCGTCAACTTCTTTAGTTTCAAGTGTGCGATCATCAGATCGATACGTGATGCGGAATGCAACGGATTTTTTACCTTGCTCAATATTTTCACCCTCATACACATCAAAAATCATCACGTCACGAATCCACTCTTTACTCAACGAACGCACCACGGCGACAACCTGCTGCCACTGGGTGCGCGCATCAACAATCATGGAAATATCCATCTCAATACTTGGATACTTGGGTATCGGTAAATACGTGCGGCGCTCTGAATATTTCGCCGCAAGTTTTTCCATATTCAATTCATAGATACCGACGCGTTCACGAATCTTGAGCTTCTTTTGTGTCGATGGCTCCAACTCACTGACAATACCGACAATATCACCATCAACTGACACATACCGCAATCGTTGCTCGTGCAGCCACGGCGTCTGGCGCGGCAGTTCGATAAATTCAGGGATAAAGTGTAGTTGATGCAATAACACTTCGACAATATTTTTCGCAGTGTAATATGGCGATGCATTTCCTTTTTCGTACACCACGCCAGCAACATGCACATCCTGTCCTGGCAGATATGCTGACGCGCCATGAGCAATCGGCGCACCCTGCTCTTCCTGACGAAAGACCTTGCCGATCTCAAAGAGCCCAAATGAATCGTAGTTATGGGCGTTTGCGGGCACAGCCATAATTAATCCCGGTAAGAGCTCGCGACGTAACACATCTAAACCTTTCGCCTGTGGATTAAGAACGCGAATGAAATGCTCAGGATTCTCTCCAAAGAGCTGTACATCACGCTCTCCCAAAAATGAGTACCCCTGCACCTCGTTGCCATCAAACCCATACGCCAAAATATCGCGAGTCTTTTCAATCAGTGCTTTTTTGAAGTCATGGCGCGGTCGCGCAATGGTAATCTGCGGCAAGTGCGGCTCAATAGCATCATAACCATAAATACGCGCGATTTCTTCGATGAGATCATAGGCATACTCAATATCTTTGGTAGCGCGCCATGATGGAATCGTTACCTTGAACGTCTCTTTGGTACCAGCAACTTCAAAGCCAAGCTTGGTGAGAATTTTCTTCATCGTTGCGGCAGGAATCGGATTACCAATCATACGCTGCGCGTATGCAACCTCAAGCGTCACCACTTTTGGTTTCGCCTTTTTGTCTGCCTGCACATCAACAATTTCAGAGACAACGGTAATATCAGGGCATGTCTCACGCAACAACTCAACGCATCGATACAACGCGGTCAGCGTCATTATCGGGTCAAGTGATTTTTCAAATCGTGCCGACGAATCGGTGCGTAGATTTAATCGCTGCGAGGTTTTGCGAATAGTAACATGATCAAAATTTGCCGCCTCAAGAATTAACGACGTTGTCGCGTCACTTACACCTGAATTTGCCAACCCTTTGATACCGGCAAGCGCGAGTGGCTTCGTAGTATCAGCAATTACCATATCCTGCGCCGTGAGCTCATACTCCTTGCCATCAAGTGTGGTCACGTGCTCACCTTCCTGCGCCATGCGCACCGTCAATGCACGACCGGCAACCTGTGTCGCGTCAAACGCATGCATAGGTTGACCAAGCTCAAACATCACATAGTTCGTCGCATCGACAATATTGTTAATCGGCTCCTGGCCGACCGCGCGCAGACGCTGCTGCATCCACTGTGGCGACTCAGTCACTGCAACACCGGCAACCATCACGACGCTATAGCGAGGGCACGCCTGTGCATCCTGCACCTTGGCCTTTAATTTCTCCTTCCCTTCAACAGTGAATGGCGTAACTTTGTACGGCTTTAATTTTTGGTCCAAAAATGCGGCAACTTCGCGCGCGATACCGTAATGCCCCCACATATCAGGGCGGTGCGTCATCGACTTGTTGTCGACATCAATAATCCAATCATGCAAACCCAGTGCGTCGGCAAGGGGCTCGCCGACCTTCACGTTATCAGGTAGGACTAAAATTCCGGCATGATCATCACCCAAGCCCAATTCATCGGGCGCGCACAACATGCCTTGCGATACCTGGCCCCGCACGGCGCGCTCTTCAATAGTGAGATTAATTGCCGGTAAGTAGGTGCCGATGGTCGCGAGCGGTACTTTTTGCCCCGCTGCAATGTTGGGCGCGCCGCAGACAATCATTAACTCCTGCTTCCCGTCAAAGACGCGTGCCAACTGAAGCTTATCAGCGTCAGGATGCGGCAACACTTCTTTAATTTCAGCGACAATCACTCCTCGCAAATCGCTTGCGCGGTCAATCACCTCCTCAACTTCAACTGAGGCAATCGTCATCTTCTCACCAAACTCCTTGGGTGACAGATCCTTGGGAATCGTGACGAAATCTTGGAGCCACTGTTTTGATATCAACATATCCGTTACTTCGTTAAACTGACTAATGCAAAGGTGCCACGTGTTTCCTGCAATGAGGTCTCATAGTTGAGCACCCGTCCTTGGCCAACAGCCGACCCATCAACGTCAACCAGATCAATAGGGATGTCCAGCGGTAACGCTGCGTTACCCACCGTGACAAATTCATATGTTGTGCCGACCTCAAGTTGCTGCGCATTCATCAGATCTTTTACTGGTAATCGCCACATGATCAGTACGCTGCACGTTAACAAGTTGTTGTTTTGCATACGCTTCGCTTAAAACTGTTTTAAAAAGCGTAGGTCACTCGTCTGGATGAGGCGAATATCCGTAATTCCGTATTTGAGCATCAGCATACGCGTCATCCCCATACCAAAGGCGAACCCTGAGTACTTCTCAGGATCAATACCGCCGGCACGCAACACATTGGGATGCACCATGCCTGATCCTCCCATCTCAAGCCACCCCATCTCATCCGTGTACATATCAAGTTCAAAGCCCGGCTCGACAAATGGAAAGTATCCCGGGCGCAAGCGAATTTTAATATCCTTCTTGTAAATCGCCGACATCATCTCTTTAAGCGTTGCGACCAAATGCGCAATTGAAATATTTTCATCAATCATCAAGCCTTCAATCTGATGGAAGGTATGGTCATGCGTCGCGTCAATCGCCTCGTTGCGATACACGCGCCCCGGCGCCACCATGCGCAACGGCGCGCCGTACTCCTGCATCGCGCGCACCTGCACGCTTGAGGTGTGTGTGCGCAATACATGTTTGTGCTCCTGACCGCTCTCAACATAAAAGGTGTCCTGCGCTTCACGTGCCGGATGCCAGTCAGGAATATTCAACCCTTCGAAGTTATAAAAATCAGATTCAACTTCAGGTCCGTCGAGCACCATAAAGCCCATCGAGGTAAACACCTCCTCAAGTTCGCGCATCAACGTTGTCATGGGATGAATTGTTCCCAAACGATAGCGATCATGCGGCATGGTCGGATCAATCCATGCGTCGCTGGTTGCCTGACGTTCACCGCCGACATCACCGCGCTTGCGGTCAAACGCCTCCTGCACCTCCTGGCGCACGGTCTGAAGCAACGCACCGGCCTTGGGACGGATATCTTCCGCAAGATCTTTCAAATCTTTGCTGATTGCGGCAAGCGCTCCTGATTTTTTGGAAAAATAACGATCATACAGCTCATTGAGCTGATCATTGTTTTTAATCGATTCAACGTCAGCAAGTGCCTGTTGTTTGAGTTGTTCTAATTGATCAAGAATCATAGCAGTGAAGTTATTGCACTAAACGAATAACGTCTTGGAACGTAACGACAAGGATCAAAATCATAAGTAGCGCGAATCCTGAGGCGTGAAACCATCCTTCAATTTTTTGGTCCACGGGCTTACCGCGTAATTTCTCAATGAGGACGAAGATCACGCGACCACCATCAAGCGCCGGGAACGGCAGAAAGTTAATCACCGCCAAGTTGAGCGACAAGAGGGCAGTAAATTGTAGCAAGTACGTAAACCCAAGACTCGCGACCTGCCCTGTCATCACCGCGATACCAACCGGCCCTGAGACCGCAACACCAACACCTTGTCCTGAGACAAGCGCGACAATCAGCCCGACAAAGCCAAGTACAATCTGCCACGTAATCAGCCCCGCAGCTTCAATCCCCTTCCATAACGACAGATACCATGGGTACTGCACGACACCAGTGCCGATGAGCGAAACCCCAATACCACCCTTGCCCGTCTGTTCTAAGACATCAATCGGGATCTCTTTGGTCATCACCTCTGCTCCACGCGCAATCTCAAACGTTCCTGTCTGCCCCACCAGTTGATCGGCTTGATCGATAAGCTGCTGCGCTGACGTAATTAACGTGCCATTCAGAGAAAGAATCGTATCACCAGTCATCAACTCAGCATTCGCCGCGGCGCTTCCTTCAGCAACTTCAATCACCTGGATACGGGGATTTGAAACATAACTATCTTCAATACCATCAAGCGCCTGTGGTAGTCCAAACATAAAGCCAACCGCCAACAAAACTGCTGCCGTGATAAAATTCATGATCACACCCGCTGACAATACGACAATGCGCTGCCACGGCTTTTTTGAGGCAAAACTCGTCGCCTCATCACGATGCGAGCCATCTTCGCCTTTGATTTTTACAAATCCACCCAAGGGAAGCCAGTTGATCGAATAGAGTGTATCACCGATCTTCTTGCCCCAGGCGCGTGGCGGAAACCCAAATCCGAACTCTTCGACGTCCATGCCCATTTTTTTAGCAGTCCAAAAATGCCCGAGTTCATGCACGAAGACGAGCAGCGAGAGGACGACGATAAACAAAATAACAGTTCCCATAAACATTCATGCTACAAATAATAACTCTGCCATTGTACACCAAAAAACAAGCGCTGACTACCCCGTATTACGACCACACGTCAAACTCAGGAGACTCCTCAAAGACCTGCGATAAAATGCTCGAATATTGTTGCTGTGGTTCAGAGACATACCACGCGCGCGAAGCACCCCGCGACAACACCTGCTCAATCTCCGGATGCTTGGCAAGATACCGCTCAAATGCCTGAGCAATGTGTGCCGGTGCGTCAAAGAGTGGCTTATCCAAAGCATGCTCAAGCTGCCGCGCAATCAACGGATAGTGCGTACACCCCGGCACAACGACCTCAACATCACGCAAGGCGTCACGAAGTCCTCCGACACACACCGCAATCTCTTCGTCAGTACCCTGGCCACGCTCAACGAGGGGCACGAGGCACGGCGTTGCGCGTGACACGATCTGCACCTGCGGGTTGAGTTTATGAATTTCACGCTCATACGCCCCCGAAGTGATGGTTGCGGTGGTCGCGATAATCCCCACGCGCTCATATCCCGCAGCAACAATCGCTTCGGCAACGGGAATAAGTACACCCAACACCTTCTTGTCCGGATAATATGTCGGTAACCATTCCTGCTGCACCTGACGCAACGCCTGCGCTGATGCCGAATTACACGCGAGGATCACCAAGGAACATCCTTGTGAAAACAAAAACTCAACACCTCTCACCGTGAGTTCAAAAATCTCCTCATGCGTTTTATCTCCATAAGGAGCATTACGCGTATCACCGCAATAGACATAGTCATACTGCGGCAGCCGATCAAGCAGCGCTTTGAGAATGACCACCCCACCCAAACCTGAATCAAAAACGCCAATGTGCATAGACTTACTGTCGTGTAATAAGATCAACGATCTCATCACGACGCGCCTCCATCACCTCACGCGAACGCGCCTCGAGATTCAGTCGCAATAATGGCTCGGTATTTGATTTACGAATATTGCAACGCCAGTCATCGTATTCAATTGACAGTCCATCGATCGTTTCAATCTGCGCGTCTGCATACTTTTTGTGTACAGCATCGATAATCGCATCAGGATCAGTAACGCGATAATTCAACTCGCCCGAAATAAAGTACCGTGCACGATACGGCGCAGCAAGTTGCCTCATCGTCATCTGATCGCGCACCAGTTTCTCAAGAATTAACAGGAACGGAATGATGCCATTATCAGCAAAAAAGTAATCGCGGAAATAATAGTGTCCTGAATTTTCACCACCAAAGACTGCGTCCATCTCACGCATGCGAGCTTTAATAAACGAGTGCCCGACTCGATTGATAACCGGCACACCGCCATTCGACTGTACCGTCTCAATCGTTGCCCATGTTAACCGAGGGTCGTGAATAATGTGTCCACCCGGCTCACGTTCGAGCATGAGCTCCGCTAAAATCGCGGTGATAAAATACCCGTCGATAAACTCACCCTCATCATCAAAAAAGAAACATCGATCAGCATCCGCATCCCACGCGCAGCCAAAGTCAGCATGCGACTCACGAATCACGTGCGCAAATGCTGCTTGATTTTGTTCGTACATCGGATCAGGACGTCCTTGCGGAAACGTGCCATCAGGCTGCATGTACAAACCAGCGATTGTTATAGGGAGCTCATACTTTTGAATACATTTTGTGATCACATCACCCGCCACACCATGATTCGCATTGAACGCAATCGTGCAAGGTGTCATCGTGCGCAATGCGTTCATATCAACAAAACGCCCCAGATACTCGAGATAATCATCGACAATAACTTCACGCTTTGAGTGGACGTCAACCAACGGTTCGTCAGGAATGACAAGTCCCTGCTCAAGGAGCTCCACTACCATATCACGAATCTGCTCAAGGCCGGTCTCCCCCGAAATCGGGAGCGCGCCTTCACGCACCTACTTCATACCATTGTACTCAGGCGGGTTATGCGACGCCGTGACTGAAATACCACCACCCAACGCATAGTAGCCGACACCAAAATACAACATATCAGTCGAGATAACTCCTAAATCGACCAGCTCGGCACCCTCTTCGAGCAATCCACGCATGAGTGCCTCCTTGAGCTGCGCTCCATGAGAGCGCACATCCTGCCCGACCCCGATAACGGGATTGGTTGGCTTGATAACGCGCATATACGCCTTTCCAATCGCGTACGCGATCTGAGGCGTCAGCTGCTCCCCCGCGATGCCGCGGATGTCATATGCTTTAAAAATTGATTGATCAACGATACTCATCATATATCATTATGAATAAATCGGCGCTCTGATATCTCCACTACATCACTACGTGTTAATAACTCCGCTGAGTGCTTTGTGAGAACTGCGCGTATGCGGTATAATTATTACACAAAGAACTCTTCTTGACCACTTAATTTATTTTATCCTCATACGCATGATTGCATTCCTTAAATCGGTCATTGCCGCAACCGAAAAACACTATGCGGGATATCTCACCACCATCGTCGCATTTTTCATTACTTCAGCCGCACTCCTGACACTTGTCCAGATTATCGGGGTGACGAGCGCCGCGTTATTCGCCGAACACTTCATCTCACTCCGTGACTTTGTAGCACTCAACGGGATGTACATTATCATTGGCTTTGTCATCGGCTTCGCTTTTATGAGCTATATCGGTGGACTTTTTATACTCGCCTCGCTCAACACGAAAGGAACGCGCACCAACGCCAAGCTTCTCAACAAGCAATTCATTAACGTATTGCTGCTGAATGTCGTTCTCACACTTGCCGGCTTCATCGTACTCAGCCCCTTATTTGCAATCGCTTTTGTCCAATTTGCCAATGTTGAGTTTGCTGCTATCACCTCACTCTTGCTCTTGCTTATCTTTATTCTCCTTGTCTTCATCGTAAGCGTGTGGGCGGTCCTAACCCCCTACCTTATGCTCGATAAGCAGCTCACCCTCACTGAAACGTTGCGAGCAAACTGGAAGCTCATCCGTCGCAATGAATTACTACTCGCAAAGCGCGTTTTGGGCATGCTGGGTATCCTCTTGATTTATCAGATCGCGCTCGGTGGACTCACCGCGCAAGCACCCGAACTCACGCTTGCGCTCTCACTCTTTTTCATCTTCTTTCTGACACCCTTTGCTATTACCTATTTCGCCGAAACATACCGCGAACTCCGTGGTAAGTAAAATACCTTATTCGTAGCATTCGCCCACGCACCGGAACTCTCTTCGTTCGCACGGTGCGAGGCAGACATTATTAGCATATTCGTAGCCATGAAGTTCTCGTTGGAAAAATTTAGTAGCCATTACCGTGATATTTTAGCGCGAGCTGTCGCGCTCGCCATGGATGAGTCGGCGCGCGAAGTTGAGCCACGCCATCTCCTCATCTCGTTGGTCAAACAAGAGGGAGCGCTTGCTCAGCAGATTTTGCGCACGCATGCGCGCGATCTCCAGCCACGCGCCTATCAGCCAGCTCCTCGCACCTCAGAGCTGACTCCTGTTCTCAGCGAATCGACTATTCAAATCATCGACGCCTCAGCACGCTACGCGCACGACAACGATAACCAGTACATCGGTACTGAACATTTATTGTTTGCACTCGTACACTCCCCTGATCAGTCAGTCACCGAGCTCATGCGTACGTGGGGCTGCGCTACTGACGGGATTCAAGAAGCCCTTGTTGAGCTGTTTGCTCAAACACATGAATTGCATGAACTCATCGATCCGGCGACGCTTGATGACGCTCCGAGCGCTGACACGATGCATTGGAAAAAAGAACGCCCTTCTGTCTTATCATGGTGCACCAAAAATTTAACAGCTGCCGCTCCTACGACACACCAACATCCCGTCATCGGACGAGATGCCGAAATCAGGCGCGTCACTGAAATTTTGGTACGTAAAACCAAAAATAACCCCATCCTGTTGGGTGATCCAGGCGTCGGTAAAACCGCCATCGTCGAAGCGTTGGCTCAACACATTCGCCAAGGAACCGTCGCGCCGCATCTAGCGCATACAACCGTTCTCGAACTTGATTTGAGCGCGTTGGTTGCCGGCACAATGTATCGCGGTGAATTTGAAGGACGCCTCAAAGAACTCCTTGAAGAAATCGAGGATCGAGACGATATAATTTTATTTATCGACGAACTCCATACCATTGTCGGTGCGGGCGCGACGCATGGCTCAATGGATGTCGCCAACCTCCTCAAACCCGCGCTGGCACGTGGCAAGTTGCGCTGCATCGGCGCCACTACCTATGGCGAGTACAAAGCACACATTGAAGCTGATCCTGCGCTCGCGCGGCGCTTTCAAGCTGTGCACGTCACTGAACCCTCACGAGAAGCGACAAAAACCATCGTGACAGGCGCTCTGAATCATTATGAACGATTTCATTGTGTCCGCGTCCTACCCGAAACGATCGAAGCAACCCTTGAGCTCTGCGCAACACACCTCACCAATCGCTCCTTCCCCGACAAAGCGCTCGACGTCTTGGATGAAGCATGTTCACGCGTCAAACTTCGCCACAAACGCAAACACATGGTCACACACGCGCACAAGCTCAGACAGCGCATCGCAGATATTCAAGAAAAATCTGATGAGCTTTTGTATACCGAAAAGATTGAACAAGCACATGAACTGCTCGCGGAAAAGAAGCAGCACGAAGAGCAACTCGCCTCAACCAATGATCGCCTCTTTGAACAATCGCTGAACGCCGGCGCGCACGTGACGCCGCGTGATGTTGCTCACGTTGTCGCACAGCTCACCGGCATTCCCATCACGCAACTTCTTCGTCAAGAAAAAACCAAACTCGAGCAACTTGAACGAACATTGAAAAAAACGATTGTCGGTCAAGAAGCGGCGTTGCGCGGACTCTCACGATCGCTCATTCGTAGCAAGCTCGGGCTTCGCACCACATCAGGACCTATTGCTTCATTTGTCTTTACCGGACCCAGTGGCGTGGGCAAGACGCTCACTGCTAAAACGCTGGCACACGAACTCTATGGCACGCATGACGCGCTCATTAAGCTGGATATGTCTGAATTTTCAGAACGGCACACGCTCGCAAAAATCACTGGTGCTCCTGCCGGGTATGTTGGTTACAAAGAAGACACGATGTTGGTACGTCGTCTCAAGCAACGCTCATCAGCTGTCGTGCTCTTTGATGAAATTGAAAAAGCACATCCTGATGTTTTTAACATTCTCTTGCAAGTACTTGATGACGGCTATCTCACAGACAGCAGCGGGCAACGGGTCAGCCTGGCAAACACAATCATCATCATGACGACGAATATAGGCGGTGACGCAACCGGTGCGCAGCTTGGTTTTGGCACAACTTCACTCGAAGCACGTGATAAACACCTGCGCCAATTCCTACGCCCTGAGCTGCTCAATCGCATGACAAAAATCATCGCCTTTGATCATCTGAGTGACACACACCTCAAAGACCTTGTGACGCACCGAATGACACAGCTCAAAGAGCATGCACGAAACAACAACTGCACCTTGCGCTGATCTTCACGCACCATCGATCAAGTCGTGC
>CAYRMM010000003.1:0-4755 GCA_964425425.1 uncultured Gammaproteobacteria bacterium
ATTTGATGTCATCTTACTCGTTCTTCTCGGCGGCTTTGTGATGTTTGGCGCTTGGTTTGGATTTTTCCACACGCTGGGATCATTGGTAGGGACCGTCGTCGGTACCTTTGTCGGTGGATGGTTGCATATTCCGCTGGGGAATTGGTTGTCGGGTATTTTTGGTGAGTCGCAGTGGGTGTATATCATCACCTTTGCGGTTGTGTTTATGGTCACATCTCGTCTCGTCGGGTTTGGCTTTCATCTGCTGGACACCTCCTTTCAAATTGTGACGCGGTTGCCATTTTTGAGTTCAGTTGATAAAATTCTGGGCGCTGTTGTCGGATTTTTTGAAGGCGTACTCGTCATCGGGCTCCTGCTCTATGTTGCATCGCGCTATGAGCTGGGTGCGTGGATGACGCACGCGTTCGCAACTTCAACGGTTGCCCCGTGGTTTGTGAATTCATCGGCGCTCTTACAGCCGTTGTTTCCGCAAACGCTCAAAGAAATTCGTTCAATTATTGGAATTTAATTATTCTTTGTAAACGCTTCCGACGCGATTTTCGATGCCTTTAGATTTGTTGCAAGAATATCTTCAAGAAATTTCCGATGAAGCGGAGTGGGCTTCAAAGGATTTTTTTAGCGAACTCTTCGATGATTGGTGGGATGCTTTCGAGCAAGCCGTGATGGGAGGAGGAGAGGAAGGTTAAAGATTAAGGTTCATAATTAAGGTCAAAGATTGAAGTTTAAGATTATAGACAGTCTTTTTAACCTTCCACCCTACACTATGCACTTTACACCATGCACTGTGTATTGTGCACCGTGCATTGTGTATACTGCCTGCCATCAACCATTGACTATTAACCATTCACCATCGATGTTAATCGATACCCATACCCATTTAAATATGAAAGCCTTTGAGGGCGAAGAAGATGCTTTGGTGCGCAAGTGCCTTGAGCAGGATTTGTGGTTGGTGAATGTGGGGACGAAGGAAAGTACATCGCGCAAGGCGATTGAGATTGCGGAGCGGTACGAAGAGGGAGTGTACGCGACCATTGCGATTCATCCGATTCATCTCATTGACGATATTACCGAATCAGATGAGATTAACGGTACGGAGTATTCGTTCACGACCAAGCAACAGACGTTTGAGTATGATACCTTTAAAAAACTCGCACAAAGTTCATCAAAGGTGGTGGGGATTGGTGAAACCGGACTTGATGTCTATCGATTGGGAGACAAGACCAAAGAAGAGGTGATTGCGCTCCAAGAAGAGCCGTTTCGTCAGTCAATTCGCCTGGCCAATGAGCTTAATCTCGCCGTCGTGGTGCATGGCCGTGGCGCGGCCGATGATCCGTATGGCGTGTATGATGATATTATCCGTATCCTCAAGGAAGAGGGGGCACAGCGCGGCGTGGTGCACTGCTTTGGTGGTAATGTCGAGCAGGCCTTACAGCTCGCTGAGATGGGGTTTAATGTGGGCGTGACGGGTATTGTAACGTTCAAAAATGCCCAGATGCTGCAAGATGTCGTGCGTGCGGTGCCGCTGGAAAACATTGTTTTGGAAACCGATGCGCCCTATTTAGCGCCGGATCCATATCGCGGCAAGCGAAATGAACCCTCATACCTGCCGTATGTCGCGCGCGCGGTGGCTGCATTGAAGGGGATTTCTGAAGAAAAAGTAGCCGATGAGACCACCATCAACGCCCGGAGAATGTATGTGATTTAAGGGGGGAAGGGGGGCTGGGGAAGGGGGGCTATTGTGTAATATTCCAGTATATTTAGTCCTGTGTACGCTGACGTTGTCCGGCGTCCATTTTTTATATTTACCCACAGGCAAATCCTTGACTAGGCGGAACTCTTCCCATACAATGTTCCGTAGTTACCTATTAACCCAATACTTATGTCTGGAACACAATTAATATCAGTTAAAGAGGCTGCAGAAAGCCTCAAATGCACGCCACATTATATTAGAAAACTACTCCGTGAAAATAGGATAAAGGGTGGAAAGATAAGTGGAAGTAAGCATATCCACGTCGATCCAGCCAGCCTTGAACAATTCAAAAAAACTGAGGACTATTCAAAAGACATCAAGCAACTACAACAAGAGGTCCCAATAACCATAATGGAAGCCGTTCAAGACGTAGAGGAATGTTTTGAAACAGATTTGATCGCACATGTTGCGGCAATTGGGGCTCCAATGTCCAGCATCAACCATGATGACTGCATTCTCCTCGACGATTTGCTTAATAGCCTCGAACCAGAACATCCTGGCACAGAGGGAAAAAAATTCAACAAGATAACCCTCTTCCTGCAAAGCGGTGGAGGGATACTTGAAGCGGCTATAAAATATGTTGATATCATCAACCATTATGCAAATCACTTTGATGTTATAGTGCCCATGATGGCCAAAAGTGCAGCCTCTCTCATTAGCCTTTCTGCTGAAAATCTGTATATGACACCAGTCGCAGAGCTCGGGCCTATTGACCCCATTGTTCAGAGTCCTACAAATCCAAATATTCAAGTACCAGCACGCTCAATCGACGATCTTATTAAATTCTACTCGCGAGAACAAAAGGCAGCCGGCACAAATGAACACACCGATGTAGAAAAAATCCTACTTAAAAAGATCGAGGACCTAGATACATACGTACTTGGAAGCTACAAAAGCGCACTCACCTTTTCAACAAACCAAGTCCAAGAACGCCTTAGTAGCAAAATCAAGGATCCTGACACACTCACATCTGCAGTGTATGAATTTACAGAAAAACACGGATCTCATTCATTTCCCATCACATTTCCAAGGTTGCAAGAATACGGAATCGGGACTCTCATTGGGGATGCACAAAGCATGAATGCCGTAAAAACGTTGCTTGCTGTCTATCAATCATTCATGGCCGGCAATAACATCGTGAAAACAAACGGAAATCGGGACATGAATCGCAATGTAGTCATGCAGCGAGTCAATCAGGTACAAATCCCCACAAAAACAGCAATTTAATTCCTAATTTCAACTTTATGGCAGATAAAAAAACAATTTTCGTTGCATTTGCAATCGAAGACGAAAGGCAAAGGGACTTTCTCAAAGGTCAATCTCTTCATACAGATTCACCGTTTGAATACATTGATATGTCCGTTAAGGAACCCTACGATTCCGGCTGGAAAGAGCGCGTACGGACACGCATTCGTCGTTCAGATGGTGTTATCGCACTTGTTAGTAAAAATTCCCTCAGTTCAAGCGGTCAAAAATGGGAAATTGAATGCGCACGAGAAGAAAAGAAAAAAATTCTTGGGATTTGGGCATACAAAGACGACAGAACTAATCTAGTGGGAGTAAATACCGTGGTATGGACGTGGGAAGCAATTAAAAATTTCATAAACAACCTATAGTATGAGAAAAGCGCTGATTGTCGGCATTGACTATTACGACTCAGGGAGCCAATTATATGGATGCGTTGAAGATGCGCACTCGGTTAAAGCAGTCTTGGAACGTCATGACGGCGGCTCTATAAACTTCGACTGCAAATTACTCACTGGAACCAGTGACACTGAAAGAGTTAACCGAGGCGACCTCAAAGATAGTATTGAAGAATTGTTTAAAAATGATGCCGAAATAGCACTATTCTATTTCGCTGGACATGGACACATCGAAACTACAGGAGGATATTTAATTGCAACTGATTCAAAACGTGGGGATGCAGGAGTCTCCCTATCTGAAATATTAACATTCGCTAATGAATCGCCAGCGGCCAATAAGATTATTATTCTGGACAGCTGCCACTCGGGCATTACGGGAGATAGTCCTATAAATAGACATTTGGCGGCATTATCGGAAGGACTAACAGTCCTAACTGCGTCCACCAAGGATCAGTATGCAACAGAAGAAAATGGCAGAGGAGTATTTACAACATTACTGGTTGATGCACTCAATGGAAGTGCCGCCAATCTTACTGGTGATATAACTCCCGGTAGTATCTATGCACACATAGATCAATCTCTTGGGCCGTGGGAACAAAGACCTGTCTTTAAAACCAATGTAAAGCAATTTGTTTCTTTACGGAATGTGACACCGCCAATATCACTTGAATATTTACGCCGTATTACGGAATTTTTTCCATCACCAGGATTTGAATTTCAACTTGATCCAACATTTGAACCAGAAATAAAAGGAAGGGTTGAAGGAATGCCGCAACCAAATCATGAAAATACTGAAAAATTTGCTATACTCCAAAAATACAACAGATTAAATTTACTTAATCCTCAAGGTGCGCCACACATGTGGCATGCAGCAATGGAAAGCAAATCATGTAAGCTCACTACATTGGGAGAGCACTATAGAAGGCTCGTAGAGAAAAAGAGGATTTAATGTTTTTGGTTGGGGCAATTCACCCCTTTAATACCCCTCTCGCCCCGCTTCTTATATGTAATTCCCAGGGACTCGATAATCGCATTTAACTGCAACAAACTTTTATGAGGTCGTTAATACTACATGCTAATAAATTTGCTACTAACGTCATCGAAGAATCCAATTGGCCAAAAGGGATAAATCCAGAGGAAAGAAAATCAGAAGCTGAGGAGATGGAAAAATGCCTCGTCGTGTTTTTCTGTGTAGAAGAAGGGGATTCAGAAAAGCAGCTCGAGGAGATATACAAAGAGATACTAAAGACAAGTAAAGAGGTAAAAACAAAGAATTTTCTGATTTCACCTTTTGTTCACTTGTCTAATAAAATTGCTAAGCCAGATGTAGCAAAGGAGCTGTATGAAAAACTAATGGGAAAA
>CAYRMM010000003.1:4840-14699 GCA_964425425.1 uncultured Gammaproteobacteria bacterium
AAACTATGTAGTCAAGTCTTCACATTTCGGCTACCACAAAAGTTTGTTGCTCGATATCAAGGGGCACCCAGGGTCATTCCGCTATCGAGAGTTCTAAAGTAATCCGTCGCCCATGAGAACAACAGATCTCACGGCATATGCGGTTAAGGCTGTGCACAGCCTTATTTTTTTACTCCATTGACTAATTATACTCCCGGGCGTATACTTGAGTTGTTTTTTTGAAAAATAAGTAATTCGTATGGGCGGCATTTGGGGATATGATTGGAAGCTCCGAAGCATCATTATTATCCAAAATATCATCCTCATTACGCTGTTGACCGGTGGAGGTTGGTTGCTTGATCAGTCGTTTGAGACGCAGCCGCTTCTCATGCTGCTTGGCCTTGCGATTTCATTCATTGTGAATCAACTCGTGAGCATCAAGATCATCAACTGGTATGTTGCGGGGAAGCCAACGTATAATCCGCAGGACCCCAAGAATCAACAGAACGATACGACTACCGTGTAAGTATATATGGAACACATTTCACTACCATCAGCTATCTTGTTCACCATTGCGGGCGTGCCGATCACGAACGCACTTTTAACGGCGTTTGTGATCACGGCGTTATTTTTGATTGTTGCGCTTGTTGCTAAGCGCGGATATGGTATCGTACCAAGTAAGTTTCAGGTGGTGGTTGAAGCAGGTATTGAGTACATCTGGGGAAATGTGCGCAGCGCCTTCAAGACAGAGGAGCGTGCTCGTCAGTTTTTCCCGATGTTGATGACGATCTTTTTATTTATTTTGATCGCAAACCAGTTCTCATTGATCCCGTTGATTTTTAATATTGTGCTCAGTGACGGAGTTTCATTGTTCCGTTTACCAACATCAGACCTCTCGATGACGATCGCCTTCTCACTGTTTGTTGTAATTCTTTCAAATATCCTCGCTTTCAAGCTAGCCCCATTGGGTCATTTGGGGAAGTTCATCAACATCAAAGGATTCTTGAAGATCCGCAAGCCGGGTGACATCGGCATGGCGTTGCTCGACTTCTTTTTTGGTATTTTGGATGTGGTTTCTGAGATCGCCAAAGTGCTTTCGTTGTCATTCCGTTTGTTTGGTAACATCTTCGCTGGTGAGGTGATGGTCTTGGTGATTGCCAGCCTTTCGGCGTGGACGACATACATCGTCCCACTGCCGTTTATGGTGCTGAGTATCTTCTCGGGAGTCATCCAGGCGCTCGTGTTTGTCATGCTCTCAATGCAGTATATTGCCATCACCATTGCCGATCATGAGCAGGAAGAGGCGCCATCGCCCGTGCCAGCAGCCTAAAGGTGGGCGCTGACGGTTGAGAATGTTTCTCAATCATCACTGCTTACTTTTTTCAATGCTTGAATAAAAGTATCAGACAAGGTACACTATGTACCTCAAGAGTTTTAATAAACCTTATTAATTTCCACATATGGAACAAGAAGGATTGAAGTTTCTTGCTGCAGGTCTTGCAATGGGACTTGGAGCGATCGGACCGGCTATCGGTGAAGGTATGGTTGGTGCGAAGGCGATGGAAGCAATCGGACGCAACCCATCAGTTGCTGACCAGGTGTTTTCTCGCATGATTGTCGCTATGGCGATCACGGAGTCAACAGGTATCTATTCATTGGTTATCGCGTTGATTATTTTGTTCGTACTGTAATAAACCCTTTGACACATTCGTTATGGAAGCTTTGCTCAACCTAGGAATTGATTGGAGAGGCGTGCTGATGTATCTCGTTAACTTCGGGATACTGATTGCGATTCTCACAAAGCTGCTGTATCGACCGATTACTGATGCCGTCGAGCAACGACGAAGCATTATCGCTCAAAACCTCAACGAAGCCGAAGAGATTAAAAAGACCTTCGAAAAGGAATTTGCTCGCAAACAGGCTGAGTTTGACGATGCGATGAAGCGCATGGAGCAGGAGGTCATTGCGGCAAAGCGCAGCGCCGAAGAGCGTGCCGAAGAAATTTTGGCGGAAGCTGACCGTAAGCGCACCAAGATGATCCAAGATGCGCGCGTGATCATTGGTCAGATGAAGGAAGATATCCAAAAAGATATCGAACAGGACGTGCGCTCAAAGATTGAGCGTGTTGTTTTGGCGATTCTCAAAGATTCAGTCCCTGCTGACGTTGTCACGCGAAGTGTCGAGCAAGAATGGAAATCACTCAACTAGCATGCATTTTCTTTTCGCACAATTCATCCGTGATTGCGAGGCAATCGTCGGGGGCAAGAAGCCAGAAGCCGTTTTGGGCACAGCGCTGCATCCTCGAGCGAAAGCCGCGCTTGCGCAGCTCACCAAGGACGATTTTGTTGCCGAGGTTGAGCGAGCGCTTGCCGCGCTCAGTGGCGCTTCGATAACGTCACCATTGTTGGAGGCATTTGCGTATGTCTACGAGGCAACAGCGGTGCGCCAGGCAGCAGGCATGAAGGTGCCGCTGAAAGGGCTCTGTGCTGCAGCAGCGGCGGATGCGGTAGCAGGACGCACCTACCATGAAGTTATTCGCGAGATGCGGTTGCTTGCTCATGGGGCAGGGGTGTCGGTCGGTGAAGTACAGCTTGCGCGCGATATTACCTCCAAAGCCAAAGAGACGATGCGTGAAGAATTTGGAGAGCGATATCCTGACGCGGTACTCATCATGACCATCCAACCGGATTTGTTGGGCGGCGTGCGACTCTTTATCAATAATACAGCAGTCGATGTGAGCTGGAGAGCTCAACTGCAGTCTATTTTACAGGCACGTAACTAGTTAAGTGATTTATATGAGCACATCATTCGATCAATTTTTCCAAGCGCTCGACGACGCTATTACGGCTGTTGAAAAGCGAGAAACCAAGGCAACGCAGGCGGGTATGGTTCGTTCCGCAAAAGACGGCGTTGTTGCGATTGAAGGCATCACCGATTTACAAATGGGTGAAATCGTTGTCATTCCTCAGGCAAATGTTGAGGCGATGGTTGTCGAAATCGACAAACATCAAGCAATGGCCGTGACATTGCAAAAAACAAATGACATTAAGACCGGCTTTACCGTCGAATCAACAGGACGTGTCTTGTCACTTGAAGTGAATGACGCGTATATCGGCCGTGTCGTCAACCCGTTGGGTGAGCCGCTTGATGGCGGACCATCATTGGGTAAGGGAACCGCTCAAGCGCTTGAGAAGATCGCGCCGGGCGTGATGACGCGTAAGTCAGTCTCTGAGCCGGTGCAGACCGGTATTGTTGCGATTGACGCGTTGATTCCGATTGGACGTGGTCAACGTGAGTTGATCATTGGAGACCGTCAGACCGGTAAGACCTCAGTGGCTTTGGATACAATCATCAACCAGCGTGGTGAAAACATGAAGTGTGTCTACGTCGCCATTGGTCAGCGTGATGGTAAAACAACGCAAGTTATTAAAAAACTCAAAGATGCGGGTGCGATGGATTACACCATCATCGTATCATCATCAGCATCTGACTCAGCGATTATGCAATTTTTGGCGCCGTATGCCGGCGTTGCGATTGCTGAATATTTTATGAGCAAAGGTGAGGATGTATTGGTTGTCTATGACGACCTTTCAAAGCACGCCGTTGCGTATCGTGAAGTATCGCTCTTGTTGCGCAAACCACCGGGACGTGAAGCGTACCCGGGTGACGTCTTTTATATTCACTCACGTCTTTTGGAGCGCGCTGCGCGTTTGAACGAAGACAACGGAGGTGGGTCAATCACGGCGCTGCCAATCATTGAAACACTTGCGGGAGACGTATCGGCGTATATTCCAACGAACGTGATTTCAATCACCGATGGACAGATTTTCTTGGAGACCGGTTTGTTCAACAAGGGTATTCGTCCGGCGATTAACGTCGGTATCTCAGTATCGCGTGTCGGTGGTGCCGCGCAAACGAAGATTATGAAGAAGGTTGCGGGTACGGCAAAGCTCGACTTGGCGCAATACTATGAACTTGAAGCCTTCTCACAGTTCGCTTCAGAGCTTGATGAGGAATCAAAGAAGAAGTTGGTGCGCGGAGAGCGCGTCGTGGAAGCATTGAAGCAAAAGGAAGGTGCGCCACGAAAACTCTGGGAGCAGGTTGTCATCTTGTGGGCATCACAAAACGGCTATCTTGATGCTATTCCTAAAGACAAGGTGCAAGAAGAGTTGCAGGTGTTGGTAGAAAAAATCCAAGCAGCAAATCAGGATTTGGTGAACGCCATCCAAAAAGAAAAGGCGATGACTGATGATATTGCAGCAGCGATTGAAAAGGAAGTGACCTCACATTTTAGAAAGTAACCTAACGCGAGAGCGATGTCGCTTGTTGAAGTAAAAAACAAAATACAGTCGACCAAGAACACCAAGAAGATTACGAAGGCGATGCAGTTGGTTGCTGCAAACAAGATGAAGCACTTCCAAAAGAAGGCGTTTGCGAGCAGAGAGTACTCATGGCGCTTACTGGAGTCACTGGAGATCTTGCATGCGAACTATCGTTCGCTGTCGTGGGGTGAAGATCGCTCCCAAGGAGCAACACTCTTTGTGATCATGACCTCAGATAAGGGGTTGTGCGGAGCGCTCAACAATCGTCTCGTGAAGGGGTTGTTTGATTCGCCGGCATGGAATGAGTGTGCGCCTGAAGAGCGACTCCTCATCACGGTGGGGAAGAAGAGTAAAATTGCGGCAAAGCGCATGGGTGTTCCTATCTTGAAGTCATTTGAAGGGATTTACGAAGACATGAACCCACTCAACTCACTCAAATTGGTTTCAAAAATTCTGCAGTTTTGGAATGAGGGCGTGTGCAAAAAAGTTATTCTGGTCTCGCCGCACTATGTGAACCCCTTCCTTATTGAGACAACGCACAAGCAGTATCTGCCGTTCAGCAAAGAGATGATCGCGACGCACTTCAATTGGCGTGCTGACTATGCTATGGCAAGTGAGGCACCCAATATTCCCGAGGATAACCTTGAGCCGGGAGAAGATCGCCTCCTCGAGGTGCTCGGAGGGCAGCTCGTGAACGCACTCTTCGTCCAGGCATTTTATGAACTCAAAGCTGCGGAGTATTCAAGTCGTATGGTTGCCATGAAAAAGGCGACTGAAGCGGCAGAAGAAATGATCGATGAATTGACGCTTGATTATAACAAAGCTCGACAGGCGAAGATTACCCAAGAGCTTGCGGAACTTGCTGCTGGTAGTGCAGCACAGCAGTAACTAACTTATGAATCGTATGACAGCAAAGAAAGACACAAAACCAAAGGGAGTGATCGTTCACGCAGTCGGCGTCGTTGTTGATGTCTACTTCAAAGATCATATTCCTCAGAAATATGCGGCACTCGTGGTGCAGGGGGAAACCCCTATCACGCTTGAGGTGCAAGCACACGTTGGCGACGGCGTTGTGCGCGCGATCGCGATGATGAGTACGGATGGTGTGTATGCCGGCCAGGAAGTTATCGACACGTTGGAGCAAATTACCGTACCGGTCGGGCAGGAGGTGCTTGGACGCGTCTTTAATGTGACCGGTGAGGCGATTGACGGTGGGGAAGCGATTCCTGCGTCTGTTGAGCGTCGATCGATTCACGCGCAGCCACCGACCCTTGCAGAACAAAGCGACTCAGTTGAGGTATTTGAAACAGGTATCAAGGTGCTTGATCTTTTGGCGCCCTTTGTGAAGGGTGGTAAGATCGCGCTCTTTGGTGGTGCCGGTGTGGGTAAGACGGTCATTATTCAGGAGTTGATTCACAACGTTGCGCATGGACACGGCGGCGCGTCAGTATTCGTCGGTGTTGGAGAGCGTACGCGTGAAGGAAACGACTTGATTCACGAAATGAAAGACGCGGGCGTTTTTGATAAAGTATCGATGGTGTTTGGTCAGATGAATGAGCCGCCTGGAGCGCGTTTGCGTGTTGGATTTACCGGGCTGACCATTGCCGAAAAGTTTCGTGATGAAGGGAAGGATATGTTGATGTTTGTTGATAACATTTTCCGCTTCACGCAAGCAGGTTCGGAAGTATCGGCATTGCTTGGACGTCTTCCGTCAGCGGTAGGATACCAGCCGACGTTGGCGACCGAAATGGCGCAGTTGCAGGAGCGTATTACTTCAACCAAAAAAGGATCAATTACGTCAGTACAGGCCGTGTACGTACCTGCCGACGACTTGACTGACCCGGCACCGGCGACAACGTTTGCGCATTTGGACGCGACGGTTGTCTTGTCTCGTAAACTTGCCTCAATGGGGTTGTATCCAGCGGTTGATCCATTGGACTCAAACTCATTAGCGCTCAAAGAAGATATCGTCGGTAAGGATCACTATGCGGTCGCGCAGGGTGTGCAGCAGACGCTGCAGCGCTACAATGACTTGCAGGATATTATCGCCATCTTGGGTATGGATGAATTGTCAGAAGATGACAAGTTGACGGTATATCGAGCTCGTAAGATTCAGCGCTTCTTGACGCAAAACTTCTTTGTTGCCGAGCAATTCACCGGAACGCCGGGTGTCTATGTCAAGCTTGAGGACACGATTAAGGGATTTCAGATGATTTTGTCGGGTGAGCTTGACCATGTCGCAGAGCAACATTTCTACATGGCGTCAGATATCAACGAGGTACTCAAGCGTCACGAAACGGCTCAAAAAGCATAAGCATTCTCAATGGAAACTACACTGCGCGTCGTTTTACAGACGCCGGATACAATTTACTTTGATGACCAGGCGGATTGGATCCGCCTGGAAACAGAGGGAGGGGAACTCCAAATACACCCACGGCATGTAAACGCCATGGGGAGTATTGTTTTTTCGCAGGTGCGTATTCATCATAACAACCAGTTGAGCACTTTTTTCGTGCGCCAGGGGGTTGTGCGTATGGATAACGCAACGAACACCGTTGTGGTGATGGCATTTGCTTGTGAAAAAGAATCTGAGGTAACCCAAGCAAGTATTCGAGAGTATATGGATATGGTGGTCGCTCAACTAGGATCAGATGAGGAGCTTTCTGAAATGCAGACATCATACCTGAAGGAACAACAAGTATCACTTGAACGCTTATTGAATATCGTTACCAAAGAAACAAAAAATAAGGCATAGGCATCGCTTGTGTCTTTTCTTATTACTTATATATTTAATTTTATAACTTCATCATATGATGAAAGTACAAGACATTTATTCACAGCGATATTTCACCTGTACTGCTGACGAAACGCTTGAGGCAGTTGTGCAGCGTATGGTTGATGAAAAGACGAATACCATGGTGGTGGTTGACGAGGCGGGGAAATACCTCGGTATCATTACCGCAAAGCATCTTATTATGGCAGTGCTCCCTGACTTTTTGGAAGATCGTCAGATCGCGGCGCTTGCGGGTGAGGGTGATTTTGAACAAGCAGTGAAAGATGCTCGTGGTGTTCGCGTTGAAGAATTCATGACCACTGAGGTTCACGCGGTGAAGCTTGATACGCCGATTGTGCGCGTGGCGGCAACGGTGTTGTATCAAAATGAATCACGCCTGCCGGTTATTGATGAAAATGAAGTCGTTATTGGTATTGTCACGCGAACGCACATCAAGCAGGCGGTCGCCAAGATTTTAGGTATTACTTCACGCACTGAATAATTTGTATGAATACCTTTATTTTGGCAATTGTTATTTTTGCCCTTTCGTATATCGTTATCATTTCAGAAAAAGTACATCGCACCGTGATCGCGATGCTTGGTGGTGTATTAATGGTTTTGCTAGGAGTTTTCTCGCAAGAAGAGGCGATTCACTTCATTGACTTCAACACGATCGGTTTGTTGATCGGTATGATGGTGATGGTGCACTTGCTGTCTAAAACAGGACTTTTCCAATATCTGGGGATTGTGCTCGCGCAAAAGGTGAATGGTGACCCGGTGAAAATTTTGTTTGGAATGTCATTGCTTACGGCCTTGGCATCGGCACTCTTGGATAATGTGACGACAGTCCTCTTGTTGACTCCGATCTTGCTGGTCATCGCGTATCGTTTGAAAATTTCACCGATTCCGTTTTTGTTTGCCGAAATCATGGCATCAAATATCGGAGGTACGGCGACGTTGATTGGTGATCCTCCAAATATCATCATCGGATCAGCTGCTTCGATCTCGTTCATGGACTTTATTGTGTATAACGGTCCGGTTGTGCTGGTTGTGTTTGCGGTGAATGCGTTCATCTTACACCTCATGTATCGCAAGAAGGTGCAGGTGCACGATCTTGACCCCAAGGCAATTTTTGCTGATTTGAACCCTAAGGAGTCATTACAAGATATTCCGTTGCTCAAGAAATCGTTGTTTGTGATGGCGTTGGTTATTCTTGGATTTGTGCTGCACGGAGCGTTGCATCTTGAACCGGCGACAATTGCGCTGGCGGGCGCAACCTTATTGCTCTTGCTCACTAATCTTGATCCGGCGCACTCACTTGAGGCAGTTGAATGGAATGTCATCTTTTTCTTTGTGGGGCTCTTTATTCTTGTTGGGGGACTTGAGCATGTTGGAGTTATTAAAATCCTTGCTGATCAGTTGATTGCGCTCACCTCAGGAGACCAGTTCGCGACCACGATGCTGGTGTTGTGGGGAGGAGGCGTCTTTTCATCAGTTGTTGATAACATCCCGTTTGTGGCAACGATGGCACCCCTACTCAACGATTTGAGTGTGATTACCGGTAAGGATTTTGTCTGGCCATTATGGTGGGCATTGTCATTGGGTGCGTGTTTTGGTGGTAACGGAACACTCGTTGGAGCATCAGCGAACTTGGTGGTGGCGAGTATGGCAGAAAAACAGAGCAAGCTCCACATCCAATTCTTGGAATACATGAAAGTTGCTTTTCCGCTCATGTTACTTTCGTTGGCAATTTCATCGGTGTATCTCTGGTTACGATTCTTTGTCTTCTAGCAGAAAAGCGTCCTTGACGGGACGCTTTTTTCTTTTGTCTGATGGTGATACAATGGGCGCATGCGAGGATTAACGCAAAAGTATGAACTACAGGCACGCAAGGGAGGATTTGTGCGTATTTGCGGTGTTGATGAGGTGGGGCGCGGTGCCTGGGCAGGCCCTATTGTTGCTGCGGGCGTTATTTTCGACGAGGGGGTAAAGATTAAAGGGTTGCATGACTCTAAAAAATTAACCCCGCTTGATCGTGATCGTTTATATGACAAAATCAATGAAAAAGCGCAGCGCGTTTCAGTTCAGTTATTAGACAATAGCGTTATTGATAGCATTGGCGTCGGTGAGGCAAATGCCCAAGTCATTCGCATGGTGATTGATGAGCTGCAACCGGAATTTGCGCTCATTGATAAAGCAACCGTTCCTGGCATTGCGGTGCCACACGAGTTTATTATCAAAGGTGACGGCAAGGTATTTTCAATCGCCGCCGCGTCCGTTATCGCCAAAGTGACTCGAGATCGAATGATGGCAGCATACGATGAGGAGTTTCCTGGATATGGATTTACCGAACACAAGGGATATGGAACCTCGCTGCATCAAGCCGCACTCGAACAGTTTGGAGCGTCACCGATCCATCGAGTGAGCTTCCAGCCCATTAGTCAGAGAAAATTGCTTTAAGGTGCATGAAAGACACAAACAAACAACAACCGAATAAAGAACAGCTCGCTGCCATTACACATGGCGACGGACCACTTTTGATTATTGCTGGTGCGGGAACGGGTAAGACATCAGTCATTACCAACCGTATTGCGCACCTTATTTTGGATGGCGGTGTTGACCCGCAGCAGATTTTGGCACTGACCTTTACCGACAAGGCCGCTCACGAGATGGAAGAGCGCGTCGATCGTTTGTTGCCGTACGGATACGTTGATTTGTGGATCTCGACCTTCCATGCTTTTTGTGAGCGCATGTTGCGTCAACATGGGCTTGATATCGGGTTACC
>CAYRMM010000004.1:0-5447 GCA_964425425.1 uncultured Gammaproteobacteria bacterium
TTCTGATGACCGCGCTTTGGTGAACCCCCTAGAACCCCATGGAAGCCACTCATGTTGCAAACCCTTACAACCCTTCGGGTTGAAACAGGGTTTGCCCGATACGGCCGAGGCTTGGTAAGAAAGAGAGATATGCTTCCACCTCATTCGTAAGGTATGCTATACTGTGAGGAGTAATTATTTGATACATGAGGACTATGTCGATTGCAGAACAGGTGATGCAAGATATGATCGCTGCTATGAAAGCAAAGGATGCGAGCAAGCTGTCGGTGCTGCGCATGCTCAATGCTGCCTTGAAAAACGAGGCGATTAACCAGCGCATCGAAAAGCTTGATGATGAAGCGGCGCTTAAGGTCATTAAGTCGGAAGTAAAGAAGCGCAAAGATTCGATTGAGTCATACGAATCAGGAGGGCGCGCTGATTTGGCTGATGCGGAAAAACAGGAAATTGCGCAGTTGGAAGCATACTTGCCGGCGCAAATGAGTGAAGATGAGATTGCACGCAAGGTTGATGAGGTACTCGCGGGACTTTCTGACGAGCAAAAGGGTAACTTCGGCGTTGTGATGGGCGCGGTCATGAAGGTGGTTGGTCCATCGGCTGACGGCGCACTGGTTCGCACGGTGTTGCAAAAAAAATTAGGTTCATAATTTACCGATAGGGGGCAATGAAGACAGTGCAGCGACGATATCGCGCATATCTTACCACAGGAGTACTCATGCTCCTGGGGGTTTTTGTCGCGTATCAGTTTGTCGGCGCGCAAGTTGATCCCGGGTTGGCGCAACTTGAAGGGACGGGGTTGGGAACAACGTCGCTCATTGACATTATTTATAATATTATCCGCGTTGCACTCGGCTTTTTGGGTATTATTGCTGTGAGTATCTTTATTTACGCCGGCTATTTGTATATGACGGCGGGTGGTAATGTTGCCAATGTCGAGAAGGCGCGCAAGCTCATGATTAACGCGGCGATTGGTATCGGTATTATCTTGGCGTCGCTTGCCATTGTCACCTTTATTTTCAATATGTTTTTTGCCGCCGGTCTGGGTGGTCGCGGTGAACGTCAGATTACGCGACCAGGCTATGAAGGGGGAACAGGTGCGTTGGGTGGCGGTATTATTCAGTCACACTACCCGGCGCGCAACGCTGCTGATGTGCCGCGCAACACGTCGATCGTGATCACGTTCAAGGAGCCAGTGGATATCAGCCAGATTATTGATCCGACGACTCAAACAACGGCGAATGGGGTGATTTCAGGAAACCTCTTGGACCCGGTGCGTGATTTGGGGGAAAATCTCAATGAAATTGGGGTCTTTACGATTTTTCATGAAACGGACGGTATCACGTCTGATCGAACTGAAGACACAAAAAACATCATCAATAATGTGCAGGTGGCGACGAGCGATAATGGACGAACGTTTGTGTTTAAGCCGGGACAATTTTTGGGCAGTGCTGAACAAAATGTCGTGTATACGGTGGGTATTAGCGGTGATTTGCGCAAGGCAAATGGCACCAGCGCATTTGGTACCTATGCGGCGGCGGGTGAGTTTGCATATAGCTGGCTGTTTGAGGTGTCGACTAATCTCGACGTGACGCCACCGCGCGTGACCAGTGTGCTACCGCGCTTTACTAATGACGCCGATCAGACCGTGCCACGCAACATGCTCGTGCAGATTAATTTTTCTGAGCCGGTGAACCCGATCACCATTGCGGGTGAGACGACGCAGGGATTTGATACGATTATTGCCTCGATTGTCGGTGGGGCTGCACTTGATGGCGTCTATGAATACGGTAATAACTATCAGACCGTCGAGTTCCGCACGAATGAACTGTGTGGACGCAACTCGTGTGGCGGGGATGTCTTCTGTTTGCCGGGTGATGAACATCTGGAGGTGTTGGTGAGCACGGCAACGCTTGATAACCCGCAGGGTGATCTGCCATTCGCGGCAAATGTTCTCCAGGGATTTGACGGTGTCGTTGATATGGCCAACAATGCGCTTGACGGTAATAGCGACGCGCTTCCACAAGGTCCGGGAAGCCCAGCGTTTAGCCCGAATTTTCCTGATATTGAGACCACAAGCGATGACTACCTCTGGCAGTTTTATACCAACAACACTATTGATCTGATTCCACCGCAAGTCAGTGAGTACGTGCCACTTGCTGGTCAGGAAGAAGTTGATCCCAATGCTGAAATTTTGGCAACGTTTGATAAGTTGCTGTCGGCAACATCGATCAAACCCGATTCAAACTACGGGAATGGCTTTTGTGCGTGTACGTCAGATGATCAGTGTAATGCCGGAGAGACCTGTTCGCCGACCAAAGGATACTGTGTCAACGCAACCGCAGAACGTATCGCATGCTACACCTATTTACCGGAAACGTGTAATTTGGATCGAGCAGAGTTTGCTAATTTAACGCCTCAGCAGGCGATTCAAGAGGCGTGTGTGCAGCCTAAACACGTTGATGTTGATCAGGCGAATGCCGTGACCAACGCGAGTGATTTTACCTGGTTTACGCCGCTGTCGCGCAACACGCTCAACGAAGAGAATTTTAACTTGAGTTACACCTCAGTGCGTACGGCGCATGGACAGTTTGTCGAGTTTGGTACGTATGGTATCGAGTATGGTTCGGGAATTACGGATGTGTTCCAAAATTGTTATATTCCAAGTGCGGCGCCGGGCTGTGTGCGTACTGGCGTGGGTGTCGAAGGAATTTATTCGCCGGTGGGGACGTGTACGGTGCAGCAGTATGACAATAATCAGCCGCTCTGCGAACAAAATGGCGGTACCTTTACCGTAACGGACTGGCGCGGCGTCTTCCCAAGCTGTGATTTGACGGATTCAGATCTGTCCGTGAACGGCAGCTTTAACTTGAGCTATGTCCGTGATGGTCAAAATCAGATTACGCCGATCACGACCTACTCATGGACGCGACCGGCGTCAGATATTTTCAATGCTGACGGCACGGTAAGTGATGATTTCTCATTCATGTCAGCACTTGATCGTGACAACACGCTCAGCTTTGCGATCTATCACAATCAGACAACGAATCAGTACAATCTCGTTGGTGCGCTGCGCTTTGCGCGTGTGGCGACAACATTGCGTACGCCGGTGAATGAAAATTCAACAGCACTTGAGGTTGATTCGGTTGCAAACTTCCCAATACCTGCGCAGGATGAGGTCGTCGCAATTTCGATTAATGGTGATGAGATGACGTATGGGGGTGTTGATGTTGCAAACCGTCGCTTACTCAATATTGTTGGTATCGGTTCCCAAGCAGCGCCACAAGTTGATCATGCGCAAGGGGCGCAGGTGACTCTCATTGAGGGAGGGTCGGTTGTCTTTGACTATGGTCCTGTTGGGAATACCTCAGGAGCATTGCTGCCATCTGAATACGCGAGTAAGCTCACGGATCGCGGGTCAGGTCACTACTCGGCGACGCTTCAGTGGGATACGGTTGCGCACGTACTCTCGCGTGATCGTTTCATTCACGAGATTGGTCAGGTGGCAACAGGTGAGGCGAGCTTGTACGAATTTACGATCGCACCTGTCGTCGATCTCAACGAAGAATTTTTTGACAAAATCAACGTGCAGTTGGTGCACCCCGGTGGCGTGATTCAGCTACCCAACGACCAACCATTCGAAATCATTCAAACGAGCCTGTAGTTGTACACAGGCTCGTTTTTTTTCAGGGCGTAAATACGGTATACTGTAGGGAGAAATGAGGGATTTGAGACATGCGCAGATATATCATGTGCGCAGCTCTAAAATCCCCGGTATTGATGATACAGCGGATAGTACAATTCGCGCTCTATGTGGGAGTAAGCGTTGGCTTATTCGTGATTTTATTTACGCAGATTGGACATGCGCAGCTTGATGTAGGATTAGAGCCTGCGCAAAATATCGGATTGGGTACGACGGATTTACGTGATACGGTCGCCTCCATTATTACGGTTGCCTTGGGCATGCTCGGAATGATCGCGCTGATCATTGTTTTGTATGGAGGATTCCAGTACATGACGGCAGGAGGTGATGCTTCAAAGGTAGAGCAGGCGCGCAAGCTCATGGTGAATGCCGGCATTGGCCTGGGAATTATTCTGACATCGTATGCTATTACGGCACTGGTGTTTAACGTCTTGCTCACTGGTACGGGCGTTGGTCCGGGTGGGCCTGGTGGCGGCACCGGAGGAGGTGGTGGTGGCACCGGAGGAGGTGGCAGCTCATACACCGACGACTTACTTGCCGGCTGTGCGGATCCTGATGGTTTTGATCTCTCACCGTTCATTTGTTCAATTTCCAAGCAAAGTGATACACCGGGAGCCGTGCTGACCATCAAAGGAGGAGGTTTTGCGGATAATGGTGGTAGCGTCTTTTTTGCAACACGTGACCTCATTGAGCAGGCGGATAATTTTCCACGAACTGAAGCTGAGGTGAATAGCATACTTGCCGCGTGTGACGGGACGAGTGGTTGTTTTGAAGCTGACGTACTGCAGTGTGGAGCTGACTCAACATGGTCAAACAATGAAATTGTGGTCTCTGTGCCACAGGGTATTGCCGATGACGCGGCAAGTGAGTGGTACGTGATTGTGCAGACAACAGCGGTTGATGGCACGACGGTGAATTCAGCCGACAAAGATACGCGTGAACAGGATAGTTTTGATCAGTATATTGGTGAGCGTAATGATGTCTTTACGGAAGTTGCTGGTGAGCCAGGACCAGGATTAATCTGTCTCTTCCCAAGCCAGGGCAAGGCGGGGACGACCATTCAGTTGCTCGGACTCCGTTTTGGCGAGACGGCTGATACGGTGATTTTCAAAAATGATAAAGATCGCCTCAATGATGATCGACTGATTACCGCGACAAGCGGAGAGTTTGGCGCGTGGGCAAATGAAAGCATTACGGTGACTGTGCCAACCGGCTCAATTACCGCTCCGGTTGCGGTGCGCGTCGGCACACAAGAGAGTGACGAAGTGCGCTTTGACGTTACCTGTGATGCTGATGCTGAGTGTCCGTACTGTTGTTTGGCCGGTGTGGCGGTGAACTACTGCGCAACCGAACCGCTCTGCGTGTTGGATGAAGGTGGTCAAGTTGGAGATGCGTGTACGACCGATGCCGACTGTCAGGAAGGAAATATCTGTGATCCGATTGATCAGATTTGTATTCCTGCCGATGAGCCCTACATTAGCGGTTTTGATCCCAAAGATGGTGGTCCAGGAACCTTCGTCACCATTGTGGGGTATAACTTCGGAGATGAGCCGGGGGTTGTTGAGTTTTTTGACGCATCAGGCGCAACCTATGCGGCAAGCGCACCCACAGCATGTGCCGGCACTGATTCATGGACTGATCGCGAGGTATTGATCGCAACACCGGTTAATTTGCCAGCCGCAACAGATCTACTCGTTCGATTAACTCGAACGGATAGCGAGGATGATGACACGAGCGATCTGACGAATAA
>CAYRMM010000004.1:5457-14116 GCA_964425425.1 uncultured Gammaproteobacteria bacterium
TAAATTTTTCCGTCGTAGTACGACCGTGCGTCCGGGCTTGTGCCGTATTACCGATATCACAGGCCAGGTCAAGACAGCCGGAGTGTTTAATGAAACGGTTAACTTTGAAGGGCAGAACTTAGCGCCAACGGACGCAACGACGCAGCGCACCGTGGTGCAATTTTCCGGCGCGGCGTTGGGCAATGAATCAAATTGGGAGGTGACGGGGACCAGCGTACGTAATGCGACGATTCCTAACATTCGCCCCGGAACACGCGTGAGCGGACAGGTTGTGATTCAGACCGTTGGCGATGATGGAGAAGTGGTTGATGAGGTTTTCTCAAATCCCATTACGAACTTTGTGATCCAAGAGCCGCCGCGCACCCCACTCATTGATTCCATTGATATTACGCGCGGACCAAAAGGCCAGTATGTCTCAATCTTTGGGCAGTATTTTGGCACGCAACGAGGCAATGGAACGGTCCTTATCAAAGACGCAAGCGGTAATGTGTTGCTCAGTAATTTTGATCAACTCGATAACTTCCCGCAGGTCTGTGGTGATATTGAGACGTGGAAGGACAACAATATCGTCATTAAAATACCAGCGGAAGCTGACGTTTTGTTGGCACCGCAGGCGGGGAGTGAGCGTGAGTTACGTATTGCGGTTCGTAATAATGAAAATTTAACAAGCGCGCCTGACGATGACGCGCAATTTGTGCTGTGTAACGCTGCGGATGAGGGATGTACGCTCACGCCGGGTATTTGTAAGATTGAGGTGAATGGCTTGTCCCAAGCGCCAGTCGGCACGTCGGGCGTACGCATCTATGGTGAAGGGTTTGGTACCACGCCACAAAATGCAGCAGTTACCTTTTTCAATGAAGTTGATTCGGTTGAGGCGTTTACCGGCGTGCTGAGTTCGTTTTGGAGCGCGACGATCATTGGTCCACAGACAACACAGGTTGCTGATGGCGACTTTGTCGTCGTGCCGGATGGCGCACAGAGCGGTCCGGTGTATATCGAAACAAACGGCGTACGTTCAAATGCCGTACATTTTGATGTCGTCGATTGCCGTGATGATGAAAATATCTGTGGCGAAAATCTTCCGGTGTGCTGCCAAGTGACGGGACAGTGTATGACGGCAGAGATGGCGCAGACAGCGTGTCGCGTGCAGCGTCCTCCACTCTCACAGCTCGTCTATGACTTTACGACAGGGCAAGCGAAGCCAAAGCCGGGCGTACCACGTGTCGTGCATCAGCGCGAGTGTGCCAATGACACGCAGTCACCATCGCCATTCCGCGGAGCGCTTGATACGTGTGTAAACGCCGAGTTGAGCGTTCGTTTTGAGGATCGCGCGGGAACACCGGTGCCGATGGCATTTGAAAATTTTGATACACAAACAAAGGCTGACGCGATTGTTGTTGTTGAGCAGTGCGCGCAAAATGGTGATGAGTTTTTTAATGACAGTTTCTGCGCGACGCCGCAACGAGTAACGTCAACAGGAGCGCCACAACCGCTTTATGGTGATGACGATGCGGTGATTGGTTTCATCTATCCGGTGCCTGACTTCGCGCTGAATACCTGGTATCGCGTGACGCTTGTGTCGGGCGCTGCGGAGTTTCGTTCGGTTGATGGCTTCTGGCTTGATGGTGATCGCGATGGTATTCCTGAGCAGGATGATGATTATACCTGGGTTTTCAAGACGGGTAATGATCCGCAGGCATGTCAGGTTGATAGTATTGAAATTTTGCCAAATGATGCTGAATTGAACGCGATTGGCGATGGACAGGGGTACTCAGCGGCAGTGCTGGCAAATAATTGTAATGTACTTGATGCGGCATCGTTTGATTGGGAGTGGAGCACGCGTCTGCAAAATGGCGCTGTGGGTGAGGCGATCGCCACGGTATCACAAGACGTTACCGCGGAGACGGGATATGTCGCACCGACGCAGCGAGCAACCGCACAAGGGCAAGGGTTGGCCTATATTGAAGGTCGTGCCTTTACCGTTGATGGTGCTGGCACGCGCGAGCCGATTTTCTTCCGCGATCGTAATAACCGCCTCGTGGTTGATTTGAATATTCCAGAGATCACAGACATCTCTCCAAAAGATGGCTTTGTCTATCCTCTGGTCAATGCGTACACGACCATTACCGGACGCAATTTCGGGGAGTTACAAGGAGGTTCGGCGGTTCGCTTTGATGGTGTTGACGCGCAGATTGCGCAATGCCGTGGTTCATGGAGCGATACGCAGATTTTGACGAGTGTGCCAAAGCCGCAGGATATTCCGGCAGACAACCAGCAACTTATGATTGGTGCGACGGGCGCGCATGAGGTGATGCAAGAATTACTGTCGCGTGCCACGGTGTTTGCCGCATATACCTTCAACGACGACTCAAATACGATTGCTGTTGACGAAGTAGGTGAGCGCGATGCCTTGCTCGTGAACATCACCAAGACGACAAGCGAGGTGCAGGGTCGTGCGGTGACGATGATCAACGGTGCGGGAAGCGAGAGCTATATCCAGGCAATCTACGATGAGGTTGATCTTGATGCGTTGACGCTCTCATTATGGGTTCGACCGACAGGCAATCAAGACGCGGTACTTGCAAAACTACACAGCATCACAACGCCAACACAATCACTCACGCTTGCGCTTGCTGCCAACGGAGCAGTTTCGACGAGTGGCGCGGTGAGCTTGGCGACCGGTGCGCAGGCAGTGCTTCCTGACACATGGCAGCATATTGGCCTTGTGATTGACGAGTCGGGCGCGCGGCTTGCGGTGAATGGAGCGGTGCTTGATGCAAGCGTCGGCAGTAACCTGAGCGCGTTAGGTGACGCGGCCGCACTTACCATTGGTGGTGATTCACAGGTGATTGTCAACGAAGATCCGACAGCAGAGCCACAGATCCAATCAGTTGGCTCATTCAACGGTTCAGTTGATGATATCGTTGTGTTTGGTGAAGCGATGGACAATGAACGTCTTGCGGCGCTTGCCGGTGTTGATATTCGTCGTCGCGGTCAGATTATGCTGACGCGGTTCGAAGGCGATGGCGCGCAAGTCACTGATGCATCATTAAATAATCTCACCACAACATCCACCAACTTCCCGCAACGCGTGCAGGTTGGGCATTTTGGTAAGTCCTTATCGTTTAACGGAGAGACGCAGCATTTGCAGACCGCGTTGCCAAGCAGCGCAGTACTTGGTGGAGAGTTGACGATTGCGGCGTGGGTGAAGCCACGCGATCTTGATCGGTTGCAGACGATTGTTGATATGAGCGCCGCGGGCGGGCCATCGCTGACCATTGGTGATGACTGTGCGGGTGGCGATATCTGTGTGCGCGCCGGAGGTACGCAGCCGTTTGCACCAGCTGATGCGGGAAGTCTTAATCTTATCGAAAACACGCAAGCAACTGATAACGTCTGGGCGTTTATCGTTGGTGTGCTTCGTGCAGACCGCTTGGAGTTGTATGTGAATGGTCAGTTGGCAGGATCTTTTGCGGCGAGCTACGAGCCAACACTGACGCAGCCACGCGCATCACTGTGTATTGGCGCAGCACAACAGGCTGACGGCTCATGTAGCGGAGAGTTTTTTGCGGGAGAACTTGATACGATCGCCGTGTACAACACAGCGCTCAGCGCGCAGGTGATTGCCCGATTAAACGGTGCGCTTGATGTGTCGGAATTAACAGTTCGCACCAATGGTGGTACGGCAACAGCTCCTGACACCTTTAACTCGACCTCGCCAAACATCTATCCGTTCATCTGTACGCTTCAGCCGTCATACGCGCCGGGAGGCGAGCCGTTGAATTTCATCGGTGATAACTTCGGTGATGCGGTCGGTGCAATCGTGAGTGGCGCATTGCGTAGCAATGGAAGCTTCTTGACGTATATCCGACAGACGATGAGCTTCTTTATTCCGGGCAGTGATCCACTGCAGTCATGGACCAACAAGCTCATTACGATCGCGAATCCGATTAGCCAGACAACTGACCCAAGCATTCCGTTTAAAGTTCGCATCAGTCCACAGGCGGTGCCATTTATTGATGAGAATGGCAATGGAGCTGTCGACAGCACCGATATTGATGAGAATGGCAATGGAGCTGTCGACAGCACCGAAGGAAGCGTTCCGTCATATCCATACGTGACAACACCATACCTTGAAAGTAATACGGTGTACTTACAGACAGCGCCGGTGGTGACACGACTGTCACCGGATAATGGTCCTGCAAATCAGTGGGTAACGATTAAAGGATATAATTTCGGTGATGAAGCAGGCAGCGTCTTTTTTGCCAGCGCGACCGGCGTGATTGAAGCGTCGCTTGTTGAGCAGTGTGGAGATGCGGCATGGAGCAATACGCAAATTATAGTGAGCGTGCCACAAGAAGCGTTGACAGGAGCGGTGTATGTGGTGAAGGCAAACAACATTGAATCAAACAAAGATAAACAGTTTATTGTTAACAATAATCCGCTCGGACCGGGCTTGTGTCCGATTAACCCTGACGCGCAGGTACAGTATCCGCTTGCGCCGGGTGATGTGGCAGCGCTCACAGGTACGCGTTTCTTGCCATTGTCGCAAAACACGGCAGATGTCTCAACAGATATTCGTGTTGATTTAAATGCACAGCAATTAACGGTCACGAATCTTGCTGCGTATACCGACGAGGCGATGGAGGTAGTGACACGTCTTGATTCGGGATCAGGAGACATCCAGGTGCTGAAGCGTGTGCAGATTGGGGAGACGTGTCCCGGCTTTAGTATCGGAAACTTCTGTCCGGGTGGACGAGAGCCTGAGTTTGGCTTGGTGCCAAGTAATGCAGTGACGTTGAGTATTGCCCAAGATCGTGTCTGTCAGATTGTCGTGCATCGTTCAGATCGATACCTTGGTTCGTTTCAACCAACCGTTCTCACCAGTGAAGGAACGTTCGAGTACACACATATCCCGGTCCGTGTTGTGGCGAGTAACGGTACCTACCTTTTCTCATTAGATACGGCAACAGGTGTGATTCGTCGTCTGAGAACGGGAGGATCTAAGGACACGACGCGCGGCGAGGTGACGGCAACGTATACGCCATCAGCGCCGTGGGTTCCTTCTGTTATTTCACCGTCATTGGTATATCTTGCGAACGGTGAGCTGTATTATGCAGCAGAAGGTGCTGAGTTACGACGCATTATTTTTGAAGAGTCACAATGGCGCTCAGAGGTTGTGTATACAGGAGTAGAGGGCGCTGATGGATTTGCACGCTATACGGCAAATGGACAGTATCTCTTTAATATTACGAATACCAACGGCTGGACGGTGCAGGTAATTAATCCGTTGCCGGACGCGCAAGGTAACCTCTTTACGTCGGTTACCAGCTTCACGATCCCAACGAGTGACATTCCAGCTGACTTCGTGCCAGCACAGATTTTTGCTGACGCGAACTTTATCTATTTTCTAGAAGCATTTGGAGAAGGCCGTATGTTCTATGTTGAGATTAATGGCACTGAACATGCCGTTGATTGGTATGAAACAAATCAATCCCTCTATTACGAATTTGGAGGAACGATTGATCCGTACAATAACATTGCGTGGGTCGGTGAAGCTGAAGAAGCAGTGCTTGAAGCAGCACAAGTTCCATTCGAATCATTAGGGAAAAATCTCATTCACCACTACCAATGTACCTCATCAGATGTGTATGGCTGTACGACGGATGCGGATTGTGACGCGAAATGTTCGATTGCCGGCAGTCAGTGTATCGCTGGCACGTGTACACCAATTATTGAAGAGGTGAAGCCGATTCGTACACGCGTTGGTGGATATCTTTCAATTAATGGATGTTTCTTAGGCAACGCGGGAACCGTGTATTTTGCTGACGGTAACGGAGTAACAACTATTCCTCATGTTATATCAAGCAATGAATTTTGTCGTCGAAAAACGGACACTCAATGGATTGTTGAAGTTCCTGACGAAACAATTGACAGCAATGGCGACGGAGACTTCCGTAACGATGCTGACGATGCCAAGAGCGGACCAATTCGCTTGGAACGTGACTTGAATGGTGAGCAGATTTCAACAGAAACAATTCCGTTGACACGTGCCAATGCGACACCGGCTCAGCGAGACTCACTCACACCAATCTATTCATTTGGAGTTGCTGATCTGATTATTGATAATACGGTTGATATGCCGTTTGTCTGCAACATTACCCCTGAGGCTGGAGACCCGGAAAGCTTTGTTAGTATTCATGGTAAAGGATTTGGTGATACGCGTGGGCAAGGTGATGCCGTGACCTTCTATGGACGTGCGGCAAGTGGCGATGATCGACCAATGACTGAGTTCCGTCAGTGCGTGAACACGAGCAGCACGCCAGTACAGTATGGGTATTACAACGATATTAATTTTGGAGGCCCTGACACCTATGAATTCGCGCTCTTTACGGATTTGGCAAATCCTCCGGCAATTGGGGTTGCTTTTGAAAATGATGCAACGCAGCCGGCTGCGCGAGCTGAGCTTGCGGGAACGACGATCTTTGTAACGGTGAATCTGTCAGGCCAGCCAACGTTCTATGACTTTGTGCAAGGCATTAACGCAGCACTGGCAACCATTGAACTCAATGGAGTGAGTGCTTCAACGCATATTCAGTTCACGACAAGTTACGATGCTTCAGCAACCCAGGTGGTCCCATTTGCCGTAGGTGGAGGGTTAGGAGTTATTTGGTACGATTACACTGCTGCGACGCCTGACGATATTCGCGCGCTGAGCGCGGAAACATCGTTCTTGGGCGCGGAATGGAGCGACAACCAAATTTGTGGAATCGTGCCGCCTGACGCGGTTACCGGTGAGGTAGAAGTAACCAATAATACCATTGAATCTGATAATGATGTGGTCTTTGAGGTGTATGAACTGCTCTATGGACCACGGCTCATTTCATCAAATCCGGCGCCCAATGAAGCGGCAACCTGTACCAACGCGCTTGTCGTACTCAACTTCACCTCACAGGTAGACAAGGATACCGTTGATGACAATATTACGCTCCTGAGCTGCCAGGAAACTGCCGTTGGCAAGGTGCGTAGCAGTATTGTCAACGCGTGGCGCGCGCTCAAGTCGGTGATTACGCGTGAAACATACGCGCAGGCATCAAGCTTGAGCTGTACGACAACCGTACCGGTGACCACAACGACGCGCATCAATGGAGACACGACGGATATTACGCTCACGCCACAGAGCATTTTCTCACCTGATACGTACTATCGAGTCGAATTGGGTGCTGATCTTGCTGATGTGCGGGGTATTCCGTTGAATTATGTGCGCTCAGAGAGTGGTCAGACACGCCCACTGGACATTCCTGGTCTCGTCACGATGTTTGACTTCCACACGCGTGGCAATAAAACTGCTGACGCGTATGATCCGGGTATCTGTCAGTTTGATGATGTGAACATCACCGTGTATAATAACAGCAACGGAACCGGTCAATTAGCAGATAAAGACTTCTTTGTCTGTGCGGGTGAGGACTGTCGTTTGCCGTTTGATTATGATCAGGCACCGGGGCCGCTGACGCAAGATCCGCAACAAGATTTTGCTGGCAATCAACACCGATACGTCGCGTTAGGAGTATCTGAAATTACCGCTCAAACACGCTTTGACGATCAGTTTGAGCGCGGACAGATTAACCAAGGGGATAACAGCTTTGTAGCAACTGGTGATTGTAACTTCACCCATAATCAAGGTGCCGGACGTATTCAGTCAGCAAATCCATGTAGTGAGGGATCGCTGATCGTTGCAGCGAGCGAAGCTGCTAACACCGCGCGGATCTTCCCACAATCAACGCCATATACACTTGATGTTGAGTTGCGCGGAGGTATTGTTGGTGCGGGAGTCGTCGTCGGAGGGAATCGGATCTTTACGGAGGTGATTGATGGTGAAATTGCGTACGTTATCCAAACACCGTCAGGAGCACGACAGGTATCACGCACCGTCACCTCGCTCCCAGCATTCTCGTTGTGGGAGGTGGAATGGCTCAACGGTACGATTCGTTTGACCGTTGATGGACGACAGGTCTTGCCGGAACCAACGGACCCGACGCGCTACATGTATGGCAATACCGGCGTCTTTGGTCTCTACAAGCGCTCTGCTACAGGAGGACTGGCGGAATGGGATAACTTCTTCTTAAACGTGCGCTCATTCAACGTCTTGAACGGAACGTACACCTGGTCGCGCAGTGATCGTATTGACCCGTTGCGCTTACTCAACCTCGACGCGCCAAATGTCTATGATGCAACGAACGCGGTCGTGCGTGATGATGCCACACCGGATATCATCGAGTCGGTGCAAAATATGAGCGGTGAGGTGTATACCTCAGTGACGCCGATCGCGACTGGCCAGACGAAACTCTTCGTGCAAGCCACCACCAATGCGGGCGTGCTCAGTAATACGGTCAGCCGCGAATTACCGATCAACATCTTCATTTGTGAAAATCCATGGCCGAATGTTGACGAACAGACTGAAGCGTATATTGAAAATGGTCAATTTGCTGACGCAACGCTCAACTTCATGACGCGATACTGTCGCGATGTGGGGGATGCGAGCGATCCGACCGACAACTTGCCGGCGGCAACAATTATCAAAAACGAATAACGGACACGATCTTGAATGTCCTGGGGAGCGTCAATCGATCGATTGACGCTCCGACTGGAACTTCAAACC
>CAYRMM010000005.1:0-13940 GCA_964425425.1 uncultured Gammaproteobacteria bacterium
TTTGAGCGTCACGATAAACTGATTGCCTTTTTCCACGAGTGCTCCCGCGCGCGATGTCACTAACCCACCGTCAACAAATCGCTCCAAAGAAATTTCATTGATAATCTTAAAAGTTTCCGTATCAACAAAAATGACATTGCCCGGCTCATAATTACCCAATGCCAATGTCTTCCCATCATCGCTGAGTGCAATGCCACGCGAGCTCACGCCCACACGCATCCAACGGGTAACTTCAAAGTTCGTAAGATCAAACTCGACAAGCCACCCGTCACGCGAGACGCTATACCCCCTCTGCATATCTTGAGCAAAGACGATACCGTGCGGTTGAAAGCCGATGTCAGTAAGGCGAATCATTGGCTTGTGCGTTGATCCGTCAATAAACAAGAGTGAGTTATTACTTTTTTCAATCACAACCATCACCTGTGCAGCATCCACATCCAATGATCCAAGCACCTCGCGTGCGGGCGTTAATGCTGCGCTCTCACGCTCCTCAAGCGCCTCAGGTGGCGCACCCTCAAGATCACCAATCTTAAAGACCATCAACTGTGGGCGAACAACGGGCCCGTGGTTACGATGATAATTCTCTGAAACATCCTGACCACACCGAAATGCGCCTGAGTGCGCTGCCGCTGCGGTCACATCAAAGACCTGCCCGCTCACGATAATCCAGCAGTCATCGTTGGTCGTGTGTGCTGCAACTTCAGCAGCCGTATACGTTTGTGTTGCTGTAGCTTCTGACACATCTGGAGCATCGATCGAACGAAGCGTTGGCGCTATGGTGATAGCGGTGAGCACAACGACCAACCCCGCTAAGAGGAATGATGCTGTGCGTAGCGTCTCAAGTTCTTGACGATGTGCTGTCTTTTTCATCATATGATACGCGCTCAGAGCCCCCACGAGGAGCGCTGCCACGTACACTGTCATGAAGCCGGTATAGGTCAACGGCATAATCGTCTTCAACGATGCTATAGCAATCACTGCCATCCACGATGTTGCCGAGATCACGCCCGAAAAGATGAGGAAGTCACTCTCATCACCACGTGTGCGCTTGGGGAAGAGGTGATGTTCCAGGTGTTTTTCAATATAGGGAATATGCAGGTAGTGAAAAAAGATGCCATTCACGATAATAATGAAAACAATGGTCACCTTGGCCAAAAATCCGGCAGAGGCAAGCAGCACCTCATAGTTCATGCCAAACAAACCAACGCCCGATATCACCAACAGCAGCAAACCACCCCAAACCACACGACTCAACCCTTCCATAATATGGAACTCATCCTTGCTGATAACCTTATCTTTATGGCTTTTGAAGAAAACAAAGTCGCTCGCAAAGGCTCCACCAGCACCAATGATGGCTCCGAGGATGTGCAGATATTTAAAAATTGAATAGATAATAACTTCCATGAGAAAAAATAATGAATGGTACGGCTAGTATATCATTTTTCGCTCAATTTGTTGTTATTCTGAGAAAATCACGAAAAAATCTTACCAAAACCTCAAAACAGCTTCCCTAATATTAGCGTTGTCACTTGCGTTTCGCTCAAAATCTGTGCATAACTCCTTGTTTTTTGCGTAATTTCCCCGATATACTGCATATAACGTATATACAGCCGCAGTCACGGCTTATCCTTACGCACATTGCCGCAGCAACCATGCGCATGCGGTACTAAGTCACTAACGTCATTGCCTATGCAATTTTATGACGTGAAGAACAAAGAAAAAGTCGAGATCGCTCAGGACAAGGTGAAGAAGAAGAAATTCAACATCACCACCAAGACCGGTAAAGAAATGGTACGCTACGCTTTCGTGGGTGAACTCGCTGACGGACGTACGCTGACCAAGTTCTGTTCGGAAGCAGACTACAACGCCGCAGCAGTTCCTGAAATCTCATAAGTACGGTAGACAGCCTCTCCCCCTCGGGAGAGGTTGTATGTTTCAACAAAACGTACTCCATCTCAATTGACAAAAAGCCTCTGATCGGCTAAGATGGTGCTACTTTCCAGACTACTATGGTAGTCTTTTCTATTTTTAACCGCTTACTTTCGAAAACGAACGTATGAATATAGTTGTATCCGACGATCCATCAATACCCTTACGAAACCTCAACCTATTGACAATTTCATTATTTTGTGTTATCATGATGCGATTTACTCATACCAGCATTATGAAATTCGACACAAAAACACTAATCTTAGCCTTCAAAAAGACCCTTGATACCCTCATGTTCGGGCAAAAGTACGGGAAATTGCTTACGGGAGGACTCTTTATCTTCATCTTTACCTTCCAAATGCTTGTTCCTCAAGCCCAAACCAAGGCATTCACCCAAGAGATCTCTTCAACGCTCATGACGCCGTTTGAGGCCCTTGCAGGCCAAACCACGGCAACTCAGGAGTTTCCCAACACCTTCCCGGTGGCAGAAGATGCTCCGTTATGGAAGGTTCGTATCCCCATGACCGCGTATAACTCCCTTGAGGCACAGACCGATTCAACGCCTTGTATTGCGGCAAGTGGCTATGACCTCTGTGAAGCAAATGAAGAAAACGTTATTGCGGCAAACTTCTTGCCCCTTGGAGCAAAGGTTAAAATTCCTGAACTCTTCGGTGATCGAGAGTTTACGGTCGTTGATCGTATGAACGCTCGCTACTACTACCGCGCTGACATCTGGATGCGCGAGTACGAAGATGCCAAAAAGTTTGGTATCAAGTACGCGACCGTTGAGGTCTACTCATATCGATAAGAATAAAAAACCACCGGTATCCCCGGCGGTTTTTTGTTTCCATACTAATTAAAAAAGCGGCTGCGTATGTCGTCGGACAACACACAGCCGCTGAGATTTCAGAAAGTGCTCATGGTCGAAAGATCGACGTCCATCTGCGCTCAGGAGTAAGCCATGAGAAGCAAGCTTGAACATCTTCCATGGTAATGAGCTCAAGGGCCATTACAATCTCCTCCAAAGAAACAATTCGTCCAGCTTCAGAGAGATCCTGAAGTGCATTTTCACACACTTTTTTCCCTGTTGTGTCGCTCATTTGATAATACGCAATAGCACGACGCTTCATCTTCTCAAATAAATCGTGGCGATCTTTAGTCACATCAATGCATGCATTAACCACATCTTCGATTTTATCAATGGCCTGAAGCGTAATTGCCCCACAGCTGATAGAGAATTTGCGGAACTCACCAAAATTGTAGTAAGAGGTGGAAATACTGTATGTCCACCTGCGGCGTTCACGCACCTCTTCAAATAAGACTTCGTCCAACATAGCTGAAACGATCCCAACTATTTTGCCATTAATACTGCCCGGGATCTTGGCGATACTTTCATACCCCCCACTTTCAAGAACTTCCTTCGTATTCACATGCTCAGAAATTCGAAAAACATGTCGGGTTTCTAAAGGCGGCGTCACCTTTGTAAGCGGTATTGGCAAGGGCGTTCGAGCGCCCTTTTTGTGCACCGCAAACGGACTCTGCTCAAGAAGTTCAACGATTTCCGAAAGAGCCATCCCTCCAACACCAACAATGCTGATATTTGCTGGTGTATAGTGGGCGTCGTAATATCTCTGTACTTCTTCTTCGGTAATGTGCGCAATCGAATCAGACGTGCCGAGTGAATCAATATGCCGCTCAAGCCAATGCCCCCCATACAGAGCGGAATGCTCTCGCATACGAAGAGCAAAGGCTCCTTTGGTTGGATATGATTGACGAAACTCCCTCAAGATAATTTCGCGTTCACGTTCAACATGATTTTTGAGTTGAGCAGAAAGAAGCATCTGCCCAAACGTCAAGAAGGCATTCGCGAGAACCGCCCTTTTGGCTGGCACAAAAAAGCTGTAGATAGTATACGCATAACTGCATGTGCCAAGATTTACCTGACCCCCATTATCGTTGAAAAAGTCTCTGATCTTTTGGCTCGGGATGTTTGCGTTTGCCGACACCAGATGTTCCACAAAATGCGCAACTCCTTCATACCCTGCCGGGTCCTGGGCTGCGCCACTATGGATCAAGAAGCCCACCGCCTCCCATGACCGTCCCGGCCAATGAGCGGCATGAACGGTCAAGCCATTGGGCAACGTCGTCGATTCAAATTCAGCGTATGGATCCCACACAGCAACTCCTTCTTTTCCATGTCCGGTTGCATAACAAGTACAAACTATCTTTTTCTTATCAGATTCATCCTGCATCGTCAATAACTGTCTATAAAAAACCACCGGTATCCCCGGCGGTTTTTTGTTATAAGCACTTGCTCTCATCGATGCAAAGAGGCCACGGCGAGAATCGAACTCGCGATAAAGGTTTTGCAGACCTCTGCCTTACCACTTGGCTACGTGGCCTCTTTACACCGATAGTGCAGCGTAACGAGCGCTCAAAAGTAGGATAAGTGTAGCAAAGGCAAGGGAATAAATCAATCCTCTTGTATTCCTTACGTTACTTCCCAAAATTTCGCTCCTGGCCTTCAAACCAGGCAAGCGCCTCGTCTAAATCATCCGTGGTAAATGCCGGCCAATAGGTATCAACAAAGTATAATTCTGCATAATCAGCAATCCATGGTAAAAAGCCTGACAGGCGCTTATGCCCTCCGGTGCGGATGATCATATCAACCGGCGGCAAAGTGCCCGAATCGATAATCTTATTGATGGTCTTATCAGAAACCTGCGATGATGATTTCGCCACTTTCACCAACTGCTTACCCATACGAATCAACTCATCATGCCCCCCATAATTCACCCCAAGCGTCACCACCATCCCAGTATGATCTTTGGTCTTGTGCGCCACATCACGCAACACAGCGCGCAACCAGGCAGGGAGCTTGGTGAGGTCGCCAATATACTGAATACGCGCATTGTAAGTAATCAAATCATGTAAATACTCACGCAACGTTCCGAGGAGTTTAAAGAGGTGCTCAAGCTCGGTGCTACTGCGTTTTTGTAAATTCTCAGTTGAAAGCGCCCAAAACGTCACATGCGAAATCCCACGCTCATGGCAATGCTTCACGATAGTTTTGAATGTTTCCAGTCCCTGCGTATGACCAAAAATTGGGCGCTCACCCTGCTCGGTTGCCCAGCGCCGATTCCCGTCCATAATAAATGCAATATGTCTCATGTGATCCGTATCCATTCAAGCAATAATGCTCACAGTATACCAATATTCGCCGTTCTTCAAAAGGTTACAGTAGGGGGTAAACATGTTACAATAAACCTGAATATGGCGTCCTCACGCCTACTGTTTAACCTACGTACGCTACACGAATGTCATCAAAAAAGAAAATCATTATCATCGATGCCTTTGCGCTCATTTTTCGGGCATATTACGCCCTCCCCCCACTTACCACACGCGACGGGAAGGTGGTGAACGCAGTCTATGGCTTCATGAGCACCCTCTTTAACGTTATTCGTGACTACAAGCCAGATTACCTCTGTGTTGCGTTTGATGAAGAAAAGCCAACCTTCCGCAAAGAAATGTTTGAGGCATACAAAGCGCAACGCGAAGCACCTCCTGAAGACTTTAAGCCACAGGTGCCTCTTATCATCGAGTTACTTGATATGCTCAACATCAAGCGATACTCCAAACCGGGTTTTGAGGCAGATGATGTCATCGGCACGATTTGCGCACTCAAATCAATCGATAACAAAGATACCATGAGCTACATCCTCACTGGTGATTTAGATACATTGCAGCTGATTGATGACAATACGCATGTCATTACATTCAAACGCGGCATGTCAGAAACCACGGAGTATGACGAGAAGGCTGTTCGCGAAAAGTACGATGGCCTGACAACACACCAGATGATTGACTTCAAGGCGCTCAAGGGTGATGCGTCAGACAACATTCCCGGCGTGAAAGGAATTGGCGAAAAAACAGCGATTACGCTCCTCAAGGAATTTGGCACCATCGAAAATATTTACGACAACATTGATTCCGACAAAATTTCAGAAAGCGTTCGTAAAAAATTGGTTGCCGACAAGGAGATGGCATTTGTGTCAAAAGAACTGGTAACCATTAAAACTGATGTTGCTCTTGATTTTAACCTGGGCGACTGCACGCTCAAGCCGTATGATAAAAAAGCCGTGCAGCAGCTGCTTACTGAATTAGAATTTAAATCACTCATCGCACGACTTCCTGACACAGGTGATACTGAAGAAGCAATAGAGCCTCAAGAAGCGGCTGATGCAACCGCGTCAGCATACACCCTCATTGCGGATGATGCTACGTTTGATAGTTTTATCACAAAGCTCAGAAAACAATCATCATTTGTCTTTGATACAGAGACAACGGGACTTGATCCTTTCAATGACAAGCTCTTGGGCATTTCTTTTTCGTGGAAACCTGGCGAGGCATACTACGTGAGTATTCATAACACACAGGGGGACGGCCTCTTTGAAGGCGCGGTCACCAATACACATTGGCTTGAGCTTTTGAAACCCATCTTTGCTGATAGTACGGTCAAAAAAATCGCACACAACATGAAATTTGATATGGAAGTACTCACTCACAACGATATCATCGTGCGTGGCATTGATTTTGACACGATGATTGCCGCATATCTTTTAGATGCCGAGGAGCGTTCATTTGATCTGGACACCCTTGTCTTATCTGAATTGCATCACACCATGATTGCATATGAAGATGTAGTCGGTAAAGGAAGGGAACAGCGCTCGCTCCTGGATGTTGCGTTGCCCGACGTTGCCCGCTATGCCGGAGAAGATGCTGATTACACACTTCGTCTTAAAAATATTTTTGAACCGCGACTCAAGCAAGAAGGGCTCATGAACTTGTTTGAAACCATCGAAATGCCACTTGTTGAGGTGTTGGCAACTATGGAAACGCATGGCGTGTATGTTGATGCCGAATTTTTAGGCACATTCTCAGATGAGGTCCAAAAAATTATCACGTCACTTGAAAAGAAAATCTACGACACAGCAGGCAAGGAGTTTAATATCGCCTCGCCAAATCAGCTGCAGGATGTGTTGTTTGATGATCTTGATTTGAGCACAACTGGTATCGCACGCACAAAGACTGGATACTCAACCGCCGCTTCAGAGCTCGAAAAGTTGCAAGGGCAGCATCCGATTATCGATCTCATCATCGAATACCGAGAACTCACCAAGCTCAAATCAACCTATCTTGATGCACTACCAGCATTGATAAATCCTTCGACCGGGCGTATCCATACGAGCTTTAATCAAACGGTTGCTGCAACAGGTCGTCTCTCCTCAACAAATCCCAACCTACAAAATATCCCGATTCGCACAGAGCTTGGTCGTAAAGTACGTCATGCCTTTGCCGCACCCAAAGGATATAAGATTGTCGGTGCCGACTACTCCCAAATTGAACTTCGTCTCACGGCGCACGTATCGGGAGACAAAAATATGCTCAAAATTTTTAAAGAGGGAAAGGATATTCACACGTCAACTGCAGCGCTCATTCACGGCATACCAGAATCAGAGGTGACCAAAGAATTACGCTCAAGTGCCAAAGAAATCAACTTCGGTATTATTTATGGACTTGGTCCCTATGGACTTGCGTCACGGACCGGCATGAACCGTCAGGAGGCAAAAGAGTTTATTGAAAACTACTTCAAAAAATTTCCCGGAGTCAAAGCATACTTGGAATCTTCAGTTGACGAGGCGCGCGATAAAGGTTATGCGCAAACACTCTTTGGCAGAAAACGAAAATTACCCAATCTCTTGGCAAGCAATCAGATGATGCGCAGCGCCGCTGAGCGCGTTGCGGTCAACATGCCGCTCCAGGGAACAGCTGCCGATCTTATTAAAATTGCGATGATCACCATTCACCAAGAACTGCCAACAATCTCACCTCAAGCAAAAATGATCTTGCAAGTGCACGATGAACTTGTCTTTGAGGTACCTGAAGAAGATGCTGAGAAAGTTGCCTCTTTTGTCAAAGAAAAAATGGAGCAGGCCCATACCTTCAAGGTCCCTATTGTCGTCGACGTCCAAATCGGCGATAATTGGGGTGAACTCAAGTAACTTTACGAATAAGTACATATCCTATGAAACAGTGGAGCGCCAAGCCCACCATTGTTACGATTACCGGAACAAAGGGGAAGACCACGATCTCACGTGGCTTGAATCATATTTATACATCGCTCAAATACAACACACTCTTAGTTGATACTGATGGACATTACGTCAACGGAAAGCAGAGAAGTACGCTCCAAGACAGCATGCGTTTTTATGAGCTTGTACCGACCAATGCGCCTGGCAAGTTTCTCTATGAGCTGAATGGTAAAGATAATGCAATTGCCATACTGGAGGCAGCAATTGGTTCAAGTAATATCTATGGCATCGGATACGGTTCACACACGGTCGGCGTTCTCACCAACGTCTTCGAAGATCACATTGGGGCACGTATCAAAAACAAAGCGCAGCTCGCCTACGAAAAGGCGCGTATCGCCTTCAAACCCATTGATGTCAACGGATACGCTGTCTTCAACGCCGACGATCGCTACGTCACCAAACACCTGGACATGATTCCGGCACATAAAAATATCACGCTTGTGCCCTTTGGATTAGATATAAAGCACTTCAACGCTACCAAGCATCTGAAAGATGGTGGTGTGGTCATCACACGTGCTGATAACTGGATCGTTGCCCGCTCACACAAGGGTGATAAGAAAATTGTCCGCGTCAGTGATATTGAATGGACCTTTGAAGGTCTCTTTACGCCATCACTCTACAATCTCATGGCAATCTGCGGAGCGCTCTATGGCGTACATCGCGGTAAAATCCCAACTCAGCATATCAAGGCACTCACCTCATACCGTTTTGATCCTCATGGGGGGCGACTCACTCGGTTGTTTAACCGCGACAAGAGTATTCAGGCGATTGTTGATTATGCGCACGAAAAGCAGTCCTTGCGTGAAGTTGGCAATCTCGCCAAAAAACTAGCGCAGGGGAGAACAATTGGCGTTGTACGTCTTGCCCCCGATCGTTCAAATGAAGTGATTCGTGCAACAGGTGCATATATCGCCAATCGATTTGACCATCTCATCGTCTATGACAAGATCGATGGAGTTACTCGCAAAGAATATAAAGGTAAAAAACAAAATATTCATCGTGCTGCTGGCGAAGTCTCTGAAATTCTCTTCAAAGCTATTCGTGCAGCACAAAAAGGGAAGCACAGCGCGGAGCATCGTATTGTTGAAGAAGATGCAGTTCGCGCAGCGATCGATGCGGCACAACCTGGCGATGTCATCGTACATATCTGCAATGATGACCATGCGCGCAGCGTCCGTTATGTTAAAAATTATCTCTCTCAAAAATGAGCACATCGCAATCGCCGATAATCTGCGCTATCACCGGCACAAAAGGAAAGACCACTGTTACACGCATTTTGGCCCACTGCATGCAACAGCTTGGCTACGACACGCTCTCCGTTGACACCGATGGACATTATGTCAACGGCAAGCAAAAAAGTACCAAGGAGGATTCTTCGAAGCTTAATGGACTTTACCCAACGGTGGTTCCGGGAAAATATCTCTATGAACTCCGCGGCAAAGAGAAGCCCGTGGCAATCCTTGAATCTTCAATCTCTTGCGCGATTCATGGCGTCGGCTACTGGCGACATCAGGTCGGGATCTTTACCAATGTCTATGAAGACCACATTGGCTTTCACATTACTTCAAAACATGATCTTGCCAAACGTAAAGCAAGCTTTGTCCTCAAAAAGATCAAGCCTAACGGAACTGCTGTTATCAATGGAGATGACCCATACATCACCAAATTCTTGAGCCTTTTGCCCAATCCTGAGACACAGCGTGTCATCCCTGTTGGCTTGGACTTTACCGCCTTTGACATTGCCGCACATCTCAAGCAAGGAGGCATCGCCGTCACCTACCGAGACTACTACGTCGGAATACTCAGCAAGCAAGGTTTTACCCGTCTTGTTGATGTGCGCAAACTCTCATGGACCTTCAACGGGACTTTTCTCCCCTCTCTCTATAACGTCATGTCAGTTGTCGCGGGCCTTCAGGGGCTCATCGGCACCAAGCGTCTCACCAAACGGCACGTTGCGCCAATCAACACCTTTATCTTCAAAGATACCGGTGGACGACTGGTCCAGCTGGAAAATAAACGACGTGATATTCGCGTCATCTTGGACTATGCCCATGAAACACGCTCAATGAGTGAGATTGCCTCACTGCTCAGAGGCATTGCACACAATAAAACCATTGGAATTATTCGATTCGCCGGTGACCGCTCAGATGAAGCGCTGAAAAAATCAGCCAAAGCACTCGCGAATAAGTTTGATATCGCCATCGTCTATGACAAAATTGATGGCGTGAAAAGAACTGAACTCAAGAGTATTTCCGGGCGCTACCATCGCAAAGTTGGTGATGTTTCAACACTCATTGCCGATACAATGAGCGCATACACCAAGTCGCCCAATACCGTCATCCGCGTGCTGACCGAAGAAGAGGCGGTCAAGCACGCCAAAACGCTGCTCAGTAAAGGAGATGTCGTGGCGTATATCTCTGATGAACACACTGCAAGTTTACGTCTGGCAAAAAAATATCTTATGGTCTGATCTGCAACCCCCGTCTGAAGTACGGGGGTTTTGCTTGCCAGAAATTCAGATCATGCTACAATGGGCGCACTGCAAACAACTGGAAGGATGTGACATGTTTGTTCGTTCCAACATTGCTCTCATCGGCATGGCCGGTGCTGGCAAGACATTTCTTGGCAAAGCGCTTGCCCAGCGCCTGTCCCTCCGTTTCGTAGACACTGATGACCTCGTTGTCCTGCGCAGCGGAAAGAATCTTCCAATCGGCGAATTGCCCAAGCATATTGGGGACGCCGCTTTCTTAGATCTGGAAAATGACACGCGCCATCAGCTTGCCAGCTACTCCAACACGGTCATCGCAACCGGGGGCAGCTACGTCTACCTCCCCGAGGCTATGAACGTCCTGCGTGATGTGGCGCTCGTCATCTTTCTGCTAGAAAGCTTTGATGTGATCAACCAGCGCGCACGTGATCGAGGCCCTGGCTATCGACTCGTGGGACAAGGGAATCGCTCGCTCTTTGAGCTCTTTATCGATCGGAATAAACGTTATCGACAGTACGCGCATCACACCGTCAACGTGGCCGCGCTCAATCATGATGCTGGCGCGGTACTTGACGCAATCACGCGTTTGGCCGCCGAGTATTCCGCCTGACCTCGTGTCGGGCGGTTTTTTATTCCCACGACGATCTGTTGTGCACAGGATATCCGGTTGCCTAAAACAGCTATTCTCGTTACCATACAGACAACACGCTTATGCTTATTTTTGTTTACGGCAGCAATGCCTACGGCGCTCATCAGTACGTTGCGGCGCTCAAAGAAAAATTCAAAAAAGAGATTGACCCAACCGGGCTCAATATCGCTACGCTCGACGGCTCAACAATTGCTGCCGGTGAGTTGCATCGCGAAATCAGCGCGAGTGGTTTTCTTGCTGCTAAGCGCATGATTATTATTAAAAACATCATTGGTAACAAAAAAGCAGAGGTCCAAGACCTGCTCGTTGAGCTTGCAAAGCAAAAAACTGATAACGATAATGTCGTTATCATCTGGGAACAAGGTGCAAAAAGCACCGCAAAGCTCTTTACCGCGCTCGCAAAAACTCCCTACGCCAAAGAGCTCCCTCCTGTTACCTATGACCACGTTTTGCATTTTATTACTCATGAGGTCCCTCAACGAGGTGGCTCAGTGGCAGCCGCTGACGCGCGCTATCTCGCCTCGATTGTTGAGCTTGATCTATGGCATGTCTCGCATGAGCTTGATAAACTCATTGCGTTCACGCATGGTCGGTCAATCACGCGTGCCGACATCGATCTGTTGGTTGACGTGAAGCTTAATGATGAACTCTTTGCCTTAATCGACGCGCTTGCGACAAAAAACAAAAAGACAGCGATCACTCTCTTGGAAGAGCAGTTTGCGCTCGAGGCAGAACCACTCCGCCTGCTTGCTATGATCATTCGTCAATTCCGGATTCTGCTCCAAATTCGCAGCATGATGGACAGCAACCTCGATACGCGCCCTGACGCAGTTGCACGAGAGCTCAATATTCATTCATTTGTTGCAAAAAAATCAATACCCCAAGCACAGCGTTGCACGCTCCCATACCTGCAGGCAGTCTATCGATATCTCGTCAGTCTCGACAAAGCCTTCAAAAATTCTTATAGCGAACCCAAGGTGCTTCTCGAAACATTCGCGCTCAAGGTATAAAAGAAAAAATCGCCACATTACTGTGACGATTTTTTCTTAAATGCGTGCAAGCGAGAAAGAGTGCGAGCCGCATTATTTTGTTTGATGATGTTTTTCTTCACTGCCTTATCAAGCATTCCCTGAATTGCTGTGATCTGCTCATCAACCGTCTTGTCTTTTGCGACGATTGCCTTGCGAGCCTTCTTCAGAGCGGTTCGTAGATCAGCTCGGAGCTTCAGGTTGCGCTCGGTGCGCTTCTTATCTTTACGGATTTGCTTGATGGCATTCTTAAGATTTGCCATGTGAATGCTATTTATTTACAGGCTACTCCCAAGGTTAGATACGGGTGCATTCCGTGGCAACGGGACCACCCACCTCTTTGTAGTGCCTGTATGGTAACGGATATCCCCCTCTTTGTCAATATCCCAAGATTACTCTGCTTTGGGCCGTTCAATTTCCAAAACCTCAATATCCTGATCTTCTCCGGTTATCTTGGTAACGTCTTTATTAATCTTATTAAACTCTTTGTACGCTGCATTATATGTATTCACCGTGGTACCCATTTGCACGCCGAGTTTTTTCATATACTCGTCATAGGCGCTTAAATGTTTTTGTAGTTTTTCAATGTTCTTCCGAATCTCTTGTGCCTGCTCTTCAATTTGCAGTGCGCGCAGCCCTTGCAAAACGGTTTGTAAATACGCATGAAACGACGTCGGCGAAACAATGATAACGCGCTTTTCTTTAAACGCATACTCAATTAAATCACGCGTGTTCACTTTAATTGCGCCAACTTGATTCACCAACAGATCATAATAAATCCCTTCTGACGGAATAAACATGAAGGCAAAGTCCATGGTGTTTTCATTGGGACGAATATACTTTGACGTTTCATCGATACGATTCTTCAAATCAACCTTAAACAACTTCTCGAGTTTTTCGCGCTCGACAGGATCTTTACAGTCAACTATCTTATTATAGTTTTCAAGCGAAAACTTCGAATCAATCGGGATAATCTTTTCTTGAATTTTAACTGCAGCATCAACAATGTCTCCGTTCTTAAATTTATATTGAATTTCATACGCCGATGGGGGCAAAACATTTTTGAGCACTGCCTCTAGAAAATATTCGCCCAAAATTCCACGCTGCTTTGGGTTTTGCAAAATATTTTCAAGCGATTGTAGCTGCTCGGTAAAGCCCAATACCTGTTTATTGGTATTTTCAATATTGGTGAGACGCTCCGTTACGTCAGAAACAATTTTTGTGGTTGACTGGAACTGTGATTGGATCGATTGATGCGTTGAGTTGAGCTGCGTATTGATCGTTTTCGTTAATTCATTAATCTGATTTTGTAACATGAGCAACGATTGATCATCCTGTGTGTTTGCAGATGATGATAATTTCTGTACAATAACAAACGCCGCACCAACAATTGCGATGAGTACGAGAATCAAGAGTAAGAGCAGTGTAGTTTCCATGGTAATGATTTTGAAGTTAACAATTCTTGCTCTCACATTGTACCCTCAATTTCACGCAAAGGCAAAGGCTGAGCATTGTCAATGGGGGTGATAGTAAAAAATACTAATCTTAGCTAAATAGCTTTGCATTGGCTAATATTAGGTAATTTAAATTGTTTCACGTGAAACAATTTCAAGTTCAAGATCCCATAGTTAAACAGGATATAACAGCTCTCTCCTAAGGAGCTATTCCAGGTTCAAGTCCTGGTGGGATCACAA
>CAYRMM010000006.1:0-13898 GCA_964425425.1 uncultured Gammaproteobacteria bacterium
GAAGAAAATTCAAGAAGTATGCAGTCTTTGCCAGCGCAAGCGTGAACTCCGTCTTGTGATGCGCAATGACCACTGTCAGAAGTTCTTCCTCGTCTTTGGTAAGGAGCGGGAATTGCGCCATGTCTCTCATGAAGAGTGACATAGCGGTCGGCGCGGGAAGCGCCTGATCCTGTGCCATAGGTCACCCCCTTGTGTTGGCCTGTTGGTAAGTATACGAAGTAGAGATAGAATGTCAAACGATTGTGTTGACTTTTCTCTGCGATAGCGTATTCTGGAGCAATGGAGGTATTACATGGATGCGGTATATAAACTTGACCTGCTCGTGCAGTGTCTTGGGCTGAATCTTGCTGAAATTTTGGACGTCGACCCGGTAACGCTGGAAGAGCACCACTACCAATTGTTTGAGCAGGAGATGAAGCGGCTGCTCAAAGAACAGCTCACGGACGAGGAGCTTGCGCGTTACTTTACCATTATCGGCGATCCCGTGTTTCGCAAGGTTGCCCTTATCGGCTGGCAGCAGCGCGACACTATTATCGACATCGCGAAGCGTATTGTCGCACACCGACTCACGCTCGTGCAATAACAAAAGCCCCAGCTATACGCAGCGCGCGTGATGTACTGGGGCTTTTTCAGTTATCGAATTGAGGACGTATCTTTGAAAATGGCAAGTCCTTTGCCGGCATGTTCGTTGAGCCAGTCAATGACATCACGGCGTGCCTGTTCGTTCTTTTGGAGGATGACAGCGCCATGATCGTCACCGGGATATAGTTTGAGTTGTGTTAATCCATCAGCAGTGACCGGAGATTCTTCATACAGCGTTTGCGTTTCTTCCACGTAACGGTCATTGTCTGAATTGATATACAGTACCGGCATAGCAATGTTACTCATGTTTGAGGTGCGCGCATCAATGCCGTGATAGTTAAATCCTGGTGAGAGCGCGACGACTGATTCGAGCGTATTCATTTCTTGATAGCGCAATGCCGTGTTGGCGCCGATCGAAGCACCGATCATCTGGGTGCTCATTTTTTCGTCGATTGAACGGATATATTCGTCAGCAGCCCACGCGTCATAAAACATGTTTGAAAAATCTTGATCGGTCATGGTATCGAGACTACCTTCCGAGTCACCATGTCCGCGAAGATCAAGATTGAGTACATGATACCCGAGGGTGTTGAGTGTTTTTGCGAATGCATCGTAGCTATGGCGATCCGCGCGGTACTGGTGCAGTAAAATAACGGCATGTGCTACCGTGCCGGGGTAGTAATCAGCGACAAGCGAGAGGCCATCTTTTGTTGTGAGTTTGATTGTTTCCATAGCATTAGCGTTGGAGATAGAGTGCGGGGGCATGAAATGTAGTAGTTAACGGGAGCGGTGTGTCGAGCGGGGTCGTTCCCATGAGCTGGAGTTGCGCGACAGGAAGACGGAGTGCATCAGGAATGACGAGATCAATGAGGATGAATGGTTCGCCAACACGCAGATCGTTCGTTTCGGCGAAGGAAGCTAATCCCGGGTATGCTACCGTGTCGACTGTCATGAAGTCTTCACCGAGCGCCGCGCTCTCAGCGGTTCGCTCAAAAAATATATCGAGTGTATCAGTTGTCAGATTGGTGAAGCGAGCGAAGGGTGTCGCTGTTGTGCCTACGGCAAGCGATGCTTCGTAGAAGCTGTCCTCAGGGGCTGGTGGAAGGGTTAGTGTCGACGCGTCATCTGCGTCAGCAAACCAGATGCCCGTGGGCGTTGATGTTCCGCTTGTCGCTGTCAGCATAACCGCTCCCGGAGGAGTGCTTAGATCAAGAGAAGTGTGCAAGCCGGTTTCACGTGTTCCGGTGAGGAGTGTGAAGTGGGGTGTTCCGTCGGGAGTGGTGATGGTGAGCGTGAGGGGTTGTGTCGGTGAAGGGATGGTGAGGGGTGTGGTTGTGGTTACCGTGCCATCGGGATTGAGTAAAACGTTGAGTATCGTCGTTGCGTCATCGGTCATTAACGCATAGCGGTACGAGTCAGGGAGTGGGGGGAGGTTGATGGGCGTGAGCGTCAACGTGGGAGCTGCGGTGGGTGGCATCTCGGTAACAGCAGTTTCTATGGTCGGGGACTGCGTGCGATCATAATAGATACCCAAACCCATTAAGCCGATCAAGGCAACGATAAAAAGCGCATAGGTTGTTGTTGAGTATGGTGCTGCCATAGAGGATATCCGTATTATAGCACAGGACTATTTTTCTTGCGGGAGAATGGAGGTAAAAAAAGAAACACTCTTGCTAGAGTGCTTCTTCCTCTTCATTTTCGTCAAATGCCTGCTCTTTGAGTTCTTCTAAATCTTCCTGCGCTACAACCCGTGAGAGTTCTTGCTCCATCTGTTCTTCGAGGGCGCGTTCTTCTGATTCCAACTCAGGTTCGCAACAGACAGAGGCAAACTCGCCAGAGTCGCACTCACAGACTTTTTTCATGTACGCTTCATCACAGATAGGGCAGTAGCCGGGGATAGAGTTCTCAAATTCACAATTGGGACAGATAAACTTTTTTTCTTTAGTCATATGCATGGGTACTGAAAAGAATTATTGTTCATCGCGTAATTCTGGAGGGATCTGTGCGGGAGCTTGAATAAACGACATGTCGTCTTGGAGTGGCTTGCCCTGTGCGTCAATTTCGGCAATGCCGTAGTCACCCCGGGAGCGCATGCCGGCAAGCTCTGTTTCGAGCGTATCGATATGCTTCTGCGCTTTAAGTGCGGCACGTTCAGAATACGGTACGTTCTCGAGTACACCGACTTCTTCGACGACTCCTTTATTCTTGAGGGACGCGACAATCGTCGATTGCTCTTGTAAGTAATCGGGGTTATCGGCACGGACGATGTCGTGGCTATCTTGTTGTTCGAGTTCTCGATCAATACTCATAGGCGTCATTATGATTCACACGGCCATTGTAGGCAATATGCGAGACAAAAGCAAGAGGTGTCAAAAATCCCCCAGGAGTTGTGGGGGATTTTAGGTTATGCGTTTAAGGTTGCTTCACCCTCATGCCAATCCATTGGACACAGTCCACCGGACTGGAGAGCGTCAATAACGCGTAAGGTCTCATCAACCGAACGGCCAACGTTCAAGTCATGTACCACCATGTAGCGCAATACGCCTTCTGGGTCGATGATAAAGGTACCTCGGAGTGCGATGCCTTCTTCTTCGATTAAGACACCATAGTCGCGAGCGATATTTTTTGTGATATCAGAGAGCAAGGGGAAGTTAATCGCGCCAAGCGCCCCCTCGACCCACGCTTTGTGCGCGTGCACAGAGTCAATTGAGCAGCCGATAACTTGGACATTCCGCTTTTTAAATTCTTCCTGTTGTGCCGAGTACCCTTTGATTTCGGTCGGACAGACAAAAGTGAAATCAAGTGGGTAAAAAAAGAGCAATGTCCATTGTCCCTTGTAGTCCTCCAGAGACAGCGAGGTTATTTCATGATTGGCATATGCTTCTCCCGCAAATGACGGAGCCTGCTGTCCGACTTGCGCGCACGAGTAGCCATACTGAAAATCCATATCTTCATGCATACTTCTTGATTTATGAATAAGTACATATGTGCCCCATAGTAGCATAGCTTGCCGGTCACTTCAAGGAATGATACGCTGAGGGGGATGATGCGACGATTACAACAAAAATTTTTCACACAACCCGCGCTCAGCCTCGCCCCCCAGTTATTGGGTAAACTTTTGATTGTCCGTAATGTTCAGGGAGTCGTGTCTGCGCGTATTATGGAAACTGAGGCATACTGTGGCCCGAATGACAAAGGCTCGCATACGTATCTTGCCGATGCGACAACGTTTGGTGTTGATCGCGCGGTACGTCAGTTTGGACAACGGTTCTCTGTTCGTGACGCGCGACTCTTTACGCGTAATTTTACGGCACAGCCTGGTAAAATTACTGAGCGCACCTTCCCGATGTTTTTGCGCGGTGGTCATGTGTACACGTATCTTTGCTATGGGATGCATACGATGCTCAATATTGTTTCTGGTGAGGTGGGGAGTGGCGAGGCAGTACTTATCCGAGCTGTGCGTGTTGATGGGCTTAAGGTCTCGCAGACGAATGGTCCTGGGAAGGTGTGCGCAAGGCTTGGTATTACTCGCGCATGCAATGAAGAAGATGTGGTTACCTCACAACGCCTTTGGATTGCTGATGATGGGTATGTGCCGTCAAATATACAGACCGCACCGCGTGTCGGTATTGCGTATGCGCAAGAAGACGCGCTCAAACCATGGCGCTTTATGATACAAGAATAAAAAATCTCACGCTGAGCGTGAGGTTGCTGAGTCCCGTTATTTATTTGAGAAATAGAAGAGTGGCGTAAGTTCGTCGACTTTTTCTAAACTTTCGTTGCGCACGCTACGGTGTTCAAAGTCGATCGGGAAGTGTGAGGTGCGGTAGGCTTCTTCAGCCTGCTCGAAATCGCGCGCCTCAATGAGGTAGTACATCGTCTGTGTGTCTTCATCAAGAAAACAGGCCTCAATAAATTTACCTTCGTGCTTGAGCGTCTCGATGACTTCGGGTTCACGGCGTTTGAGTTCCTCAACCCACTCCATCCATGAGCGCTGCTTGCCTTCTTGAAACTTAAATTTGATAAGCTTGATATCTGACATACATCCATACTAGCACCACGCCCCAAATCTTTCAAGGGTCTTTTTTGTATATACTGTGGTGTGGCGGGATATTTGACAAAAATGGCAATGATCCGTAGTATCTACTGATGTCCTTTTTTACAACCCCGAGCAACTCAAGGAGACCTCGCTCATGTCGATACCTGAAAACCAACACTCAATCCCCGATCAGACGTTTTTGACGCGCATGCTGGAAACGGCATTTGAAAAGCTCCGTATGCTGCGTGACGGCGAACGGGTCGTCCATGAGGGCGGTGCCTTTGGCGACGCACTCAACGACAGCGAAATCGCCGCCGACGTGTATCTTGGTGATGTGCTGACGGAGATGATTCAACAGGAATCATATTTTGCCAGCATTACCGTCGAGGGGCGCGAGCCGATGACAAGCACGTCTCACGGTTACGATTGGTTCATCGACCCGCTCGACGGCTCGCTGAATTACAAGACGCGCGGTGGCAGCATGGGCCTGCCCTATTCGGCGGTGGTAACCGTTGCCGAGAAAGGCATTATCTGGCCGCCGCTTGAACGTGATCGGCTCTACTTCCACTCAATCGTCAGCGCCGGTATCGTTGATCTACGGAACGGTGATGCATGGATACACAGCAAGTCCTGCCAAGGAGTTGACGGCGACCCGGTCTACTCGTATGAGCAGACGCTGCTTAACGGTGCGCCCGTGCAGACGATGCAGGAGACGACGCTCGATCTGGGTCACATGATCGTGATCGGTGAGATGTACTATCCCGAAAATCGCGAACGCCTTGTGCGTGCGTTCAGCGATGCCAAAGGCTGGTTGCGTAACCCGGGTTCGGCTGGTTATGAGATGGCGCTCGTTGCTTCAGGTCAGGCCGCCGCATACATCTGTGATCGGCAAAAGCAACACGAGCTGGGAGCGGCGTACTTGTTGGTACGTGGCGCCGGCGGTGTTGCAGTCGATTTCGACGGCAAGGATCTGGGAGATCGGGTTTTTGACTTCAAGACCCAGACGCCGGTAATCTTGGCGGCGAACCGCCAGATTGCCGAGCAGGTGCTCGAGCGGTTGCACCGTTAAGGCTCACCTCACAGAAGAACATATCAGGCGCCCTCTTTATGAGTGGCGCCTGTTTTTTGATATTGTTTTTCAAGGTTGTTTATGCAAGTTGAGCAAGGGCTTCTAAGATTTCTTCATTCTCTGGCATACCACGTTTCACATACGCCAGCTTGCCGTTTTTGTCGACGATGATGACACTGCGTTTAATGGATTCATTGCCAAACATATATTTGATGGCACCATATTTTTTAGAAACTTTGCGATCTTTGTCGATCAAAAGGGGCATCGTGAGCCCGTACTTTTCAATAAAGGCGTTGTGTGAATCCGCATTTGCATGATTCACACCAAAGACAACAAGATCTTTAAATTTTTTGAATTTCGCCTTGTCATCGCGCACCGCACAGAGTTGCTTGGTGCAGCCGGGAGTATCGTCGCCGGGATAGAAAAAGAGGAGCACATGTTTCTTTCCCTTGAAGTCAGCGAGTTTCACCGTAGTGCCTTGGGAGTCTTTGAGTGTGAAGGCCGGTGCGACGGTGCCGACGGCGTATTTGGAGGGTGTCATAGAGAAGCGATTCATGAATAAGATGATGTAGTGAGTATACCATACGCGCGTTGCAGACAAAAAAAGCCCTCCAGAAGGAGGGCTGCGCGGGATCATGCCACGATTAGTGCAGAAATGCCACGTCGTGGTTGATGTGATAGGGATGATGAAAGAAAACGATAGCCCAGCGGACATAGGAGGCGTCATTGGCAACGGGCACGACCACCTTGTGATAGAGCGATGGGATACGTCCGTGGCTCATCGTCTCCAGCTTGTTGGCTGCAAAGAGGTAGATCTCTTCGGGGTGCCGGCGATCGATAGGCTGCATGAAGCGATTGAGCCAATCCCGCTTGGCGTCTTTGGAGAGATGTCGGTATGCCTCGCGGTCACCATTGGGCCATTCGGTGATGGTGCCACCCCAAAAGCCGTCCATGGAGGCGGCAATTTGGATGGTAATACCGCATCGATCCGCGTGCGGAGCAGCAATCATGCCGTCATCAGTCCCGTAGTACCGTAATAGACGCAGGGTCGGTAGGTAGTACGGGAAGTTCGGGTAGAAGACCTCCGTGATGCCGGGAACTTCGGTCTCGAGCGCGTGGACCAACGGCTTGATGGTGTCCAGTGCGGTGGTGTGCAGTACCTGACAGGCTCGATTGAGCATGGACACTTCAAAAGGAACGGCGCCTTTGTAGAGACGTTGGAAGCGTTCCTCTGTCTCCAGGCGATAGTGATAAAATTCTTTGTTGTCCAAATCGCCATTGGTGCGCTGCTTACGGCACCACCCGGTGTCAGGCTTACCTTCTTCGTCGAGGTCGAGCGAGAAGCGCGCCTTGATGTCGGCAGGGAGGAGGCAGAAGTGTTCCCACGCCTCCACCGTCTGTGCGATGGCTTCATGCGTAAAGCCGTGCTGGGTGACTCTGATCATACTGTGCGTAAGGAACTGACGCACGTCGTGCGCAGTAATGAGTTGCATGGAATACTCCTTGCGATGCAGTGCGTTGGCTATAGGGTAGCACACTGCGTCGTTTTGTGAAGTGGATAGATCTTGACGAAAAATATGATGGTGGTATAGTAAAAATCCGATTCAAAGGAGTGTGGCGTGTACGATACCTCGTAAACTCCGCAACTGTTCTGTTCTTTTTTTCACACCCCACAACAACACCAAGGAGTATGTTGGTATGATGGAAATTCGAGGACTTGGCGAAGTGTACGGACTGGAAAAGGGTACGCGTATCTGGCTTGAGGGTCGCAAAGGACCCAAGCCGATGCGGGTCAAACAGCTCGACGAAAAGCGCTTGAGCGCGCTTGTTCGTAAGCTGTTGACGGGCGAACCCATCATCACCAGTCAGCGCAATGACAACTCGCAGCTTCGCCGCCTCTTGAGGCGCAAGAACAAGCATCTGATACAGTAAGGCATCAGCCTCTCATCACGCGAACGTGCTTCGCGTACCGACCTTGAACACAAAGGAGACGCCTCGCGTCTCCTTCTTTATTTACAGTTACCATTCAATACCTTCACGCGCCGGTACGCCACTGTACATATAATGTTTATGCAGCTTCATTTCCGTAATTAGATCAGCGCGTTCCCTCAGTTCGTCAGGAAGTCCTTGCCCGGTACAGATAATCTCGAGCTTTTCAGGCTTTTCATGGGTCAGGTACTGCATGAGCTCATCAAGGGGGAGCATTTCAAGACGAATTGCGTTTAAGATTTCATCGAGCACAATCAAATCATAGTTCTCGTCAATTTCTCGGAGCGTCTGCATGGCATCTGCTGCCATTGCGCGATCTTCATCGGTGATGGAGAAGTCAAAGGTGCCGTTGGAGCGTCGGCGGTTGCGACCAAAGGCATAGTAGGTGAGGCCGCATGATTCCAGGACGCGACGTTCATTATAATCATCGCCGCCTTTGTCAAAATAGATAAAGGCGATGTTTTTGCCATTACCATGCGCTCTGATTGCTTGTCCGAGTGCTGCGGTGGTCTTGCCCTTGCCTTCACCAAAATATACTTGTACGAGACCAAAGTCAGTTTTTGCACGAGTCATAGAGATACGTTATCGCTGACAAGAAAACCTCTGAAAGCAGAGGTTTTCTTGGAGCATCGATTGAGTTAGATTGAGCACGCGCTTGCGCCACACGCCACACAGGTATAGCATCCTTCAGAAATGTGAATTGATTCACCACAGTCAGGACATTTTCCACTCATAATAACTTCTTTTTTGCCCATGGTTTGAGCCCCTGCGCTTTCCATGCCCAATGTTGGGACTTGGATGCCGCCGGTGGTACTTACCTCGTCAGTCTTGCCCGCATTTGGATCTTTTGGCAAGTCGTTCTTTTTCTTATCCTTGTTCAGGTTTAAGATTTGCTCTTGGCGTGAGCCATCGCGATAGACGGTGCATCCTTTGCAGCCCAATTGCCACGCGAGAATATATCCTTGTAAGACATCTTCCTTGGTTGCTGAATAAGGGAAGTTGATCGTCTTTGAGATGGCGTTATCACAGTGTTTTTGGAAGGCAGCTTGCATGCGCGTGTGATGTTCTGCCTCGATATCCATTGACGTCACGTAGACGCGCTTAATATCTTCTGGAATTTCATCAATGTTTTGCAAGGTACCTTCTTCGATGATGCGCTCCATAACATCGTCGCGGTAGACTCCAGCTCGCTCAAGCGCAGCTTTAAGATGTTTGTTGACATACGTTAGCTGCACGTCGCCACCCAAAACATTCTTGTAGTGGTAGGCGAGCGCGAAGTATGGCTCAACACCGCCTGATACATCAAACATCATTGAGATGGTACCGGTTGGTGCGATGTTGGTGAGTGCTGCGTTGCGCATCTTAATGCCTTTTTGCGCCCAGATTGATTTGTCGTAGTTCGGGAAGACGCCTTTTTCTTCGGCGAGTTCTTGTGACATCTTGTGGGCAGCAGCATTGATGAAGCCCATTACTTTCTCGGCAGTTGCAAATCCTTGTTCCGTATTGTAGCCGATATTGAGTTTGTAGAGCATGTCCGCAAAGCCCATGATTCCCAAGCCGACGCGGCGGTTGTCCTTTGAAACTTTATTGACCTTCTCAGCTGAATACTGGGTCATGTCGATGACGTTATCGAGCATGCGGACCGCGTTACGCGTCACGTGCTCGAGACGCTCCCAGAGAATCTGTCCGTTCTCAGCAAATTTTTCAAGATTGATTGACCCTAAGTTACAGACATCACCATCGTGCAAGAACTGCTCACCGCAGGGGTTGCAGGCTTCGATGCGCCCTAATCCCGGCAATGGGTTTGTTTCATTCACCTTGTCGAGGAAGACGCAGCCCGGTTCACCGTTTGACCATGCTGCCGCGATGATTTCTTGGAAGAGTTCTTTTGCGGTCATCGTCTCTTCTTTGATGTCAACAATGGTGTCATTTTCGTCGCGATAGATGCGGCGTGGGTTGTAGTCTTTTCCTTTATAACGGCACTTCCATGGCGTTTGATCGTTTTTGTAGACAGCTTCCATGAAGCGGTTGGTGAGACCAACTGAGATATTGAAGTTTTTGATATCACCTTCTTTTGCTTTTGAGTGAACGAATTCCAAAATATCAGGATGTTCAACGCTCATAACGGCCATGTTGGCACCGTGACGGTTTTGTTGTTTGATCACACCAAACGCTTTGTTGTATACCTTCAAGAATGAGACAGGTCCTGAAGCGACACCACGTGATTTACGCGTCATCTCTCCGGCAGGGCGCATCATGTGGAGCGGAAAGCCCAAACCTGATCCTTGCTGCTGTAAGAGCGCCGCGTCTTTGAGTGTCCCAAAGATGCTTTCCATTGAGTCTTCAATGTTGAGGACGATACAGTTAGCGACAACAGGTAATTCAGTTCCGGCGTTGGTCATGGTGCGGCCAGCAGGAGTAAACTCGAAGCTGGTGAGCACGTCGTAGAATGTCTTGCGGTGCTCGTCAACTTGCACGTCAGACTTACCATACTGTTTTTCAACATCAGCAAGTGCTTCAGCTACGCGCCCCAGCATTTGTTCAGGGGTTTCGATAACACGCCCTTCAGCGTCTTTTTGGAGGTAGCGGCGCGCGAGTACTTTGAGCGCGTTTTCTGAATAGGGGAGGTTAGTAGTCAATCCATCCAAAATTTCCTGGACGCGCGTTCGTTTGTCATGCTGCTTGGCTCGGTACAAGATAAAGTTCTTGGCAACCTGCGGAAGATCGTTGTGAATGAGGATGATTTCAACAATATCTTGTACATCTTCAACTGAAGGAATACCTTTGCCTTCGAATTTGTTGTTCAAAACATTGACGACCTGCTCACTGAGGTTGTCGATGAGGGTGAAGTTGTCGTTGCCGACAGATTCGAACGCCTTTGTAATGGCGCTCTTGATCTTGCTTGCGTCAAAATCAACGATATCGCCGTTGCGCTTCTTAATGCGGGTCACCAGAGCCATATGCATGGGAGTTAGATGAATTAAGATCTTTGGATTGGGATTGGAGATGAGCTTCTCATCATGAGAAACTGACATCCAACCCCTGTCCAGATGGCCCCTTTTTGGGGGGTAAAAAAATTATAGCTACCGCTGGTGGGCTTCGCTATAATCTTTTGACTTCCTCATTATCGTTCATGCATTTTCAGAATGCAAATTTCACTTTCCACAAGTCACGCAACACTTTGTTTTGTTTGTAAAGAGATATAAGGGGTTGCATTTCACGTCAGTTGTTGTTCTCATATGCAACGTTAAAAACTACATACATGTGTCGCTGTTTTTATTGAACTTCATGCGTGCTGATGCGCGGGTAGCATTGAGCGTTGTTTATGCGGTGCCTGTGGATATAAAAATCCCCCCGTGTCCGACACGGGGGGATGAGTGTGTACGCAGTCGTTACGCAGGGAGTGGTTGCGTGAGTGCTGCGCGTTGTTGATCATTGAGCGGGATAACATACTCGCCGCCAAAGCAGGCGTAGCAATAATCCCGACAATGCTGCCCTTGAAGCTCTTTGAAAGAGCTCAGCGGGAGGTACCCCAGATAATCGGCGCCGATACGCTGACGAATTTCCTCGTGCGTCCACTTGGCTGCCGCGAGTTCGTCCAGAGTTGGTGTATCGATGCCGTAAAAGCAGGGGCTGGTGATGGGAGGTGTGCCGAGCAAGACGCCGATTTTGACCCATTCGTGCAGATCCGGCAGGTTGTCCTGCAGGTTGTGCCGCAGGCGTTCGATGTACGCCTGCATCGTGTTGGAACGCACGAGCGAGTCGTCTACCAAGATCAGCCAGCAAAACTGGTCGTTTTGGCATATAAAGCGGATACGATCAGAGAGTGCTGGCGTGAGGTTGAAGAACTTGATCTTGAGCTTGGTGAGTCGATCAAGTTGGTTGGAGAGGATGAATGTTCTTCCCGCCGAGGCGTCTTTGGGGTAGGCGTTGAAATAAAACGACTTGCCCGGATGCGCCTGCATGTGCAGGAACTGTACGCCTTGCGCGTAGTACTCGCCGCTGTCCATGGTGGGAATGATGATGCCCGGCCCCAGATGCTGGCCATGCATTTGATAGAGGAGGCGTCCTCCACGATCTCGATATGATCCCACCGTCTCAAAGCCACCTTCTCGATTCCCTTCGCTGGTGAGCGCTGACTTTGGATCCATGAGATAGGGTTTTTCAAAGGCGCATTTTTGCGGAATACGTTGAAACGGTGAAGAAAAATGCAGTAATGCATCTTTTGTCACGACGACGACTTCACCTCCTTCTATATCTATGCAGTAGCGCGCCTGATACTTATGCCAGGCGGCGGACTCAGAAGCGATGATGTAGTGGTCGTCCGTTTCCGCAATTTTGAGTGGACGGTTCAAGTGCCGGTCACGAAACGCGAAGAGGTTGTCGTGTACCATGAGAATGCACGAGAACGTTCCCTTGAGCATACTCATGGTCGCGTAGATGGCATTGATGATTATGCGAAGGTCATGCTGAGCAAGCGCCGTGTATGACACCGCCTCGGTTGGATGTTCGAGGAAGTACCTGATGAGCAGGACGATCAGCTCGGAGTCGGTTTCGGAGGTGTAGCGATATCGCCGTTTCTCCAAAAACACCCGCAGCTCCTCGGTGTTGGTCAGGTTGCCGTTATGTACGAGCACGATGCGCCCTTCGGGCGCTGTATCGGTATAAAACGGCTGTGCGTTGCGGGTCGAAAAACTACTGTCGGTATCGATGGCGTATGTTTGGCCGTCGATCTCGGCAATGGTCGATCCGCTCCCCTGCGTTGAGTAGCGCGTCTGCCCGATGGCCGCCGTGCTCGGGTTGCCGTCTACAAAAGAGAGGGGAACCGCTTCTTCGGGCGTGCCGGGGCGTTTGCGGACAACGCACAAATCGCCGGTGTACAATGCGATGCCGCATGATTCACGGCCTCGGTTGGCAACGCCGGCCAACAGGCCGCGCGCACATCGGCTCGTGATGATGGAAGGAGTGTCGGATTTTTGTCGAATCCCGATAATACCGCACATGGGTTGGGTCTCCTGGAAAAGTTGTGAAATAACGCATGATGCACCGGGATAGTAGCAAAGAAGAACACAAGGCACAAGGCACGGGACACTGGGCACGGGACACAAGGCACAGGTTAAAGATTAAGATTAGAAGATTAAAGGTAAAAGAAAAAAAGTCAAAAAGAAAAAGGTTCAGGTTAATAATTCATCATTAATTATTAACCTGACCCTTCCTTTCTACAGCTTCTGAAGCTTCTTATAGCCCCTATCCTCCTAACCCCCTAGAGCCCCAACGCTTCTATAATCTTCACTACTTCCGAGCGAAGTGTTGCGAGATCTTTGTCATTATGAAGCACGAACTGGGCGCGTGAGCCGATATCTTTGATAAAGGTTTCATTTTTCATCGACTCTTGGTGTTGAAACTGTTCAAAGGTGGTATCAGTTTCGCCGACTTTTTCACCACGTTGCGTAATACGTTCATACCGTGTGCGCTGATCGGCGGTAATATACATGACAACGCCGCCGACTGTGATGATAAGCCGCTCATCAGCAGGCCAACGCATGCCATCGACAAAGATAATGTCGGCGTCGGTTGCGCGAATGCGTTCTTCCATGGCGTGCGCGAAGGTTCCCTCACCGTAGGTCTCATCAATGATGATTGCTAGTTTTTGGAGGTTGTCGCGTGTTTTAGGAATATGCAAAACATCAAGTACGTCCGCGAGAATTGCAGAGAATTTCAACTTAATAATTCGTGCGTTTGGTAGGAGTTCTTCAAAGAGCTCGACGACCGTTCCTTTGCCACTGCCGATTTCGCCGACAAGGCCGATGATTGTTTTGGATGATTGCATGTTATTTGAGCGGTTCTCCGTTAACTAAAAGTGAAATGGACTCAATTGTTTCAAATTGCTTGAGCGTTGCTTCAAGTTGCGCGGTGCGTGCCGTGAGTCCGCAGCCTTTTTCTCCATTTAACGTGAGAAATGAACTCAGGTCAACGGTGGCGATGCCGTCACGAATCTGCAGCTGATTCAGGCTGGTGCCGGGAATAAAGGCAGAACGATATTCTTTGGGAAGCGGATGTGAGAGGAGCGCGACAACGCTGGTGATTTCCTGGAAGGCAATTCGGTTATCAAGATCAATGAAGGTAACAGGAATCAACTCGCCAGCGCACTGAGTGTCATCTTTGGCGTAGAAAAACGTAAGAATTGGCGTTTCCCGATGCGCCCGCAAATCTTGTTCA
>CAYRMM010000007.1:0-10072 GCA_964425425.1 uncultured Gammaproteobacteria bacterium
TACCGGCTGAGCTACAGGGTCATAATGAGCAACAACTATCAGATGCATCAAAGCTGCATGGTCGTGAGTATGAATCAACCTCACAGACACTGAAATGTGCTGGCAGTATAGGCTATTTTCTCGCTTTTGTCAAAGGTTTTCAGGTAATTGGCATGTGGTATACTGCACCTATGATACATAAATTATGAAAACCATGACTCTTTTGACTGAACTCACCTCCATCCCTGCGGCAACCTACGCACAAGCAACCGGAATCTTTATCGGTACATATCTTGCGCTCTACATTTTTCGGACATACCTCATCAGCCGACTTGAGCGCATGTCAGCAAAGACCACAACGCAACTTGATGATGCCCTCATCGAAATCATCCGTTCAATTACCTGGCCTTTCTATATTATCACCCCACTCTATATAGCAAGCCTCACCTTACCGCTTCCTCAGCTTATTGCTCAGGGCATGTGGCTCCTTTTCTTGCTCACGGCATCGATCTATATTATCCGCGTTCTGCAACAGCTACTCATCTCCGCAATCAACGCAACAACCAAGGGAAAAGATAAGGCCATTGTGCAGCTCCTTGGGTCGCTTGTCAAAGGAATCCTTTGGGTCCTCCTCTTCCTCATGATCCTTTCAAACCTGGGTATTAATATTACCTCGCTGGTTGCCGGCGTTGGTATCGGCGGTATCGCGCTGGCGCTCGCCGCACAAAGCATTTTGTCAGATCTCTTTAGCGCCTTTTCTATTTACTTTGATAAACCGTTTGAAGTCGGTGATACGATCAAGGTTGGTAATGACACAGGAACGGTAGAAAAAATAGGCATTAAAAGCACTCGCCTCAGAACGTTGCAGGGCGAGCAGATGGTCATTTCAAATCAAGAACTTACCACCGCACGCATTCAAAACTTCAAGCGCCTCAAAGAGCGTGCGGTGTACTATCGCTTTGGCGTGACCTATGACACCCCCTCAGCGACACTTGAAAAAATTCCAGACATCGTTACCAACGCACTCACGTCCTTACAAGGATGCGATGTCAACCGCGTGCACTTTGTTTCGCTTGGTGATTCGGCGCTGATTTTTGAACTCATGTACACCGTACATTCAGATGATTTCACCAACTACCTCAACGCTCAACAAGCTATCAATCTTGCTCTCGTGAAGGCGTTTCAAGCCGAGGGCATCAACTTCGCCTTCCCAAGTCAGACGATCTATCTCAAGCAAGACTAGTCGCGTATTGACGCGGCCAGAAACTGTGCTAGGATACCCTGGAGCAAAGGCGTAGCTTCTGCTACAATACGCCTATACACATTCCGAGTATTAGTATCCATTAGTATAATTTGTATCATATGAAAAACCTTTTCGGGAAATTTATTATCTCCGTTCTCATCCTCGCTGCTATCTTGGGGATCTTTAGTACGATCAATCCTAATGTTAATCAGCCGCAGCAAATTGCAATCTCACAACTTGCTCAAGAAGTTAAAGATGGTCAAATCAAAAGCATTACCGTCAAAGAAGGGGTGAATATCACCGTCGTCACCACTGATGATGTGCAACAAGTAACAACCAAAGAAGCCTCTGAGTCAATTTCTGAATTGCTGACTAATTTTGGTGTCACGCCTGAACAGCTACAGAGCGTTGAAATCGCCGTCGATACCGAAAAAGGTTTTGGGGCGACGCTCGGAGAATGGCTGCCCTTTATCTTACCGTTCATCTTCCTGATCTTCATTGTCTACTTCTTCTTGCGCCAAGTGCAGGGCGCAAATAACAAGGCGATGAGCTTTGGTCAGACACAGGCGCGACAGTTCAATCAAAACGCAAGCAACAAGGTTACCTTCAAAGATGTTGAGGGTAATAAGGAGGCAAAGGAAGAGTTGGTTGAAATCGTTGAGTTTTTAAAGAGCCCACAAAAATTCACCAACCTCGGCGCAAAAATTCCAAAAGGAGTTTTGTTGATGGGGCAACCGGGTACCGGTAAGACCTTGATGGCAAAGGCTGTTGCAGGTGAAGCCGGAGTACCCTTCTTCTCAATTTCGGGTTCTGAATTTGTCGAGATGTTTGTGGGTGTAGGTGCGTCACGCGTCCGCGACCTCTTCAAAAAAGCAAAGAAGGCGTCGCCCTGCATCATCTTTATCGATGAAATTGACGCCGTCGGACGGCAGCGTGGTGCCGGCTTGGGCGGATCGCATGACGAACGCGAACAGACGCTCAACCAGATCCTCGTAGAAATGGACGGAATGGAGTCAAAGACCAATGTTATCGTCATTGCCGCGACCAACCGACCCGATGTCTTGGATCCGGCGCTCTTGCGCCCAGGTCGATTCGATCGCCGCGTTGTCATCGACATGCCTGACATCAAAGACCGTGAATCAATTCTGAAAGTGCACGCAAAAGACAAGCCGCTCGCCAAAGATGTGAACTTACAGGCAGTTGCGCAACGCACGCCAGGCTTCTCGGGTGCTGATCTTGCCAACTTGCTCAACGAAGCAGCCATCGCGACAGCTCGCAAAAACAAAAAGCAAATCGATCAACTGACGATTCTGGATAGTATCGAAAAGGTATTGCTCGGGCCGGAGCGCAAATCGCATATCATGAGCGAAAAAGAAAAGAAGGTGACCGCGTACCATGAGGCAGGGCACGCCATCGTCGCGCATATGCTTCCCCATACTGACCCAGTGCATAAAGTCTCAATTATCTCACGTGGTCGCGCCGGTGGATACACGCTCAAATTACCGACCGAAGATAAGTCGCTCCACTACCGCCAAGAATTTATCGAAGATCTCGCTATGATTCTTGGAGGACAGTCTGCTGAAGAAATCTTCTTTGGCGACATCTCAACGGGACCTTCAAGCGACCTGCGCAAAGCAACTGAACTCGCCAAAGCAATGGTCATGGAATATGGTATGAATGATCGCCTCGGGCCGCGCACCTTCGGAGAACGTAATGATATGGTCTTCTTGGGTAAGGATCTCGCCCACGCCCGTGACTATTCTGAACGCATTGCCGAAACAATTGATGAGGAAATTGAAAAAATGGTGAAAGAAGCGCGCAAAACCGCTGACCGCATCATCACCGAACACAAAGACAAGATGGATGCAGTCGTGGCTGTGCTCATGGAAAAAGAAACCGTTGAAAAAGAAGAGTTTGAAGCAATCGTTGGACCAAAACCTACCAAGTAAGTTCAACTGCCGTGCTCATCAAGAGTGCGGCAGTTTTCTTTTATCACGAGGTAAAATAGTGTATACTAGAAATATTACACAACTCGCAGGGGGACCATGAACAAAAACAAAACGGCTCGCATCTATCGCGCCGCACTCAGCTCGGCGCTCTCAATATCATTAGCTCATCCATTTTTATGGGTGCTTGGATTTTTGGCATCGCTGGGAATTACGACGGGCGTTTTTGAAGGCACGCTCAGCAACATCATGACCGTCATTCGGTCACAAAACTTCGTGGGTGATGTCACTCAACTGTATCAAGGTCAATCATTTGATATCATCATCCGCGTCTTTGAGCGATTTTCACTATCGCTCAACTATCCCCTCATCGGCGTTATCTCAATCTTTGCCGGAATCTTCCTCCTCATCTATATCACCACACTCGCGCATATCGCGCTCATTCAAAAAACACATAAAATCTACAAAGGGGCGTCAGTGCGCATGGAGCGCGCGCTTCCCAACGCACACCATTACTTCCCCAATGTACTTGCCGTAAGCATCATCAGCAAGCTGATCTACGGCATGCTCCTGATCATCACAACAACTCCGGTTATTATTGCGCTTGCGCTTAACAATAACACTCTGCTTGCCTTCAGCCTCTCACTCTTTGTCGTGCTCTTCTTTCCGCTTGCACTGCTCCTTGCCATTCTCACGCTCTACATCACGCTGTATATCGTGCTCTACGATCGAGAATTACATGATGCCGTGAAACGAGCATGGCTTTTGCTCACCGGCAACTTTCTCATCACCGTTGAGATCATGGGAACACTCTTGCTGATATATATTGGCGCGCTCCTTGCGACACTTCTCGTCGCATCACTCATCTTCATTCCACTCGCCTTCTTCGTTGGCGCATTTCTCATCATCCAGCAAACAACACTCTTCGCCTTGCTGCTCGCACTTGCTGTCATTATCGGCGTAACTGCATACTTCTTCTTGAATGGTTGGTATAACGCCTTGTATATCGGTGTTACCACTATCTTGTTTGATCAACTCACCTCTCGAGAAATCTCAAGCAAGGTCAGTCGTCTCATGGCCAGTATTCATCGAGCACTCAAACTTACCGCAACTGAAAAGAAGGCTGTTGAGCGTATTGCAAGCACGGCACAATCATCACGTGATGTTGTGCTGGAAGTTGTCGAACAAAAACTACAAGAGGCGGTTCCGGCCGTACAACGACTTGTCGAAAAGGCATATCACGCATACGAGGACAATCCACAACTCAAAACTATCGAGGCTGATCTTAAAAAGATCGTCAAAGAAGAGAAGGCGGCGCTCCTCCCAACCCTCAAAGAAGTTGCGAAAACCGCCCAGCAAGATGCTGGAACCATTACTCGAGAAGTACGACCGCAACTCGAGAAGGCCGCCAAGACAGCGCAAAAAAGTCTTTCGGAAAAATTCCCTCACCTCACCGAAATCAAAGAAGAGCTCAAGCGCAAGTATGTCGAAGAGATAGAGCGAGACCTAGCACGTGTCTTTGTCGAAGAATCTGCATTGCCAAGTACACCGAAAGCAACGCCCTCAGCGAAAAAATCAAAAGCATCTTCTGCTCGCACAAAGGCTACCGCACGAAAACGAACTACCAAAAAATCAACATCCAAAACCACAGGCTCAAAAAAAAGCTCTTCGCGAACAAAGAAATCATCTTAATCAACCGCCCCTTCACGGGGCGGTTTTGATTACCCGCTGCGCTTTGTTGCCTGAGGAAGAAATATGCTACAATACACGCATGACCGACGATAACGAACTGAAAGGAATCGATCAGCTCCTAGCTGAATCAAAAAACAAAAAAGCTCCCACCACCGGTGGTGAGGCTGTTTTAAGCTCCGAAGTTGAGGGAACCCCTGACATTGCGACCGAAGAGGTGACTGAACGCTTCGAAAAGAAGATGCGCGAGCTTCAGCTCAAAGCGTTGGAGCGCGAAGCTGAAGCCAAAGCAACTGCTGCGGGGTATCCGTACATCGATCTCACATCATTCCCCATCTCTGATTTTGCACTCTCGTCAATCCCACGAAAAACCGCGCAAGAACTGCAGGTGATTTGCTTTTTTAATAATGAAAAAGAAGTCCGTATCGGCGCCGTTGATCCAACCGACAAGACGAAGGAGCTCCTTGAGCAGGTGATTCAAGAGCATACGGTTGATGGCAGTGGTCAGATCTATATCATCTCACAGCACAGCTTTGATGTTGCGTACAAAAATTACGATCGCCTTCCTGAAATTAAAGAGTTTAAATATGGCGTTGAAATCACCGGCGAACAACTCGAGCAGCTCAAGCCACTTGTCTCAAACTTTGGTAACCTGAATGCGCGCCTCAACACCGAGAAAAATATGACCAACATGGTTGCGATGATTATTGCCGGCGCACTCGAAGCAGGGTCATCAGATATTCATATCGAAGCAGAAGAAAAATTTGTCGTGTTGCGCTACCGTGTCGACGGCGTAATGCACCAGGTCGGAAAGATGGATAAAGATGTGTGGAAGCGCCTTGATTCGCGCATCAAAACAATTGCGGGCTTAAAAATCAACGTGACTGACAAACCCCAAGATGGGCGCATTACCATCTACCTCGGTGCTGATGACAAGCTTGACCTGCGTGTCTCCGCCTTACCGACGGCCTTTGGTGAATCCATCGTAATGCGTCTGCTCAAATCAAGCGTGGCGAGCCTCGGTTTTGATGATTTGGGTATTCGCGGTAACTCATATGAACGATTGGCAGCTGCGATCGAGAAAACAACCGGGATGGTCGTTACCACCGGTCCGACCGGTTCGGGTAAGACAACCACGCTCTATGCCATGCTCAACAAGCTCAATGACGGTAAGACAAAAATCATCACGCTCGAAGATCCGATTGAATACAAACTCCCCGGCATTGCGCAGTCACAAATTGATCACTCAAAGGGATATTCATTTGCTGACGGCTTGCGTTCACTGATGCGTCAGGATCCGGATATTATCATGGTGGGAGAGTTGCGCGACACGGAAACTGCTGAAGTTGCCATCGAAGCGTCACTCACCGGACATAAAGTTATTTCAACGATTCATACCAACGATGCGGCGGGTGCCGTTCCACGCTTTCTCTCGATGGGAGTACAGCCATACTTACTCGCACCAGCACTCAACGCCATTATCGGTCAACGTCTCGTACGCCGCATTTGCGAGTCATGCAAAGTTGCCTACACGCCCGAACCGGCAATGCTGGAAAAGGCGCAACGTATTCTCAGTGATCTACCGGAAAACAGCGGTCATGACACTGACCTTTCCAAAGTGCAGTGGCTCCGTGGTGGTGGCTGTGAAGAGTGTCAACATATTGGCTATAAAGGACGTACCGGTATCTATGAAATTTTCACGATGAATGCCGAGTTTGAACAGATGATTCTCTCCGGCAACGTCTCCGCTTATGATATGGCGGCAACGGCCAAAAAGTTCGGCATGATTACGATGCAACAAGACGGCATCTTCAAGGCAATGGATGCTGTAACCACACTCGATGAAGTCTTCCGCGTCGCGGGATAATACACGATGGCAAACTGCTGTCGTGTATTTTTCTCTCTTGACAAAATATGGTTTTCACGATACTGTCAGATATTGTCCTTTCTCACAAGGAGCAGCTTTATGGACCTTCACGAGCTCAAGCATCAGTTGATGGAGCTCATTACAAAGCTCCTGTCTCACCATCCTCGCAAGATCCGGCTCGACGATTTTTCCGTCGATATCAGCGATATCCCGAATATCCCGTACTGCCTCTTGCAGAACACGGATGCGCAGGGACATCTTCACCAAGAACTCGTCATCCCGCTCGATGCAGCACAACGAGATCCTCCTCATATCACTGCATGCGCCATCGCTCACGAACTTGGACATCTTCATCAAGAGATCGGAGACGAAGAGGATACATTGCAGCACGAAATTGCTGCAGACGCAGAGGCGATCATAATGTTGCGTGGCAGCGAACATGATCCGCCTCTTTACCTTGATTTCCTCCGCCACATTCTCGTCAACGACGCGCAAAGGATCAGAGATGGTCCTCTTCGAGAAATGGCCATGAGGAATGCCCATGCCAGGATGGCAGCCGCAGCAACTCTTCTGAACAGGATGTAAGCCATGTTCCCACGTATTCAAAAACCTCCGTAATCATTGACTGGATGTGCACACGGCACACTTCAAGGGTCCCATTCGTAAGAATGGGGCCCTTTCAATTGTCTAATATTAGAGAAATTTAAAGATTTTAACGCTCTTAGGGCTTGACAATTTATGATATCTGTGCTATATTGTTATGACCATTCAGAAGTGGTCACATCTATCAACCGCTCAACCCAGGAGGGATATCATGAGCGACAAAAAGAAAGACACCCCCGACCCCCGACCCAGCGCCCCGCGCGCCCACGCCGTCCTCGCCGGCGGCGTGGTAATCCGGCAAGAAGCCGGCGAAACGCAGCAGCAGTTCAAGCTGCGCCTCGCCAAGCTCCGCCAGGAGCAACGCGGCTAACCGGTTCGGGGGAAAAGAGCGACCAACACCAGGTCGCTCTTTTCACGTCTTAATTTTCTACCTCTTCTTTTGCATCATGTCATGATATGCTAGACTGTACAAGAGATTCATAATCTAAATGCATGAACCAAGATCCGCACGTGCCCACAGGGGTACCCAGCGACACAACGCCAGTTGCACCAGTAGCTGATGAGAAATTAAAAAAATTGAAACAGAAGCTGGAAAAAGACTACTCGTTTTTGCTCACTCAACTCGATCCATCACTCAAAGCCTCTGAGTTGCCTGAACTCCTCGAATTACTTGAAGAAATCAAGGAGGGTGCAGACATGAGTTATGCTGATCAAATCGTTGAAGATCTACGAGAAAAATTTGGCATCAAGCCGATCCTCACGATTCCTCGCGAATATCTTGAAACGATTACCAAAGAAAAACGAGTAACTGCTCGCGAAGGGTATATTCCGGGAGTGCGGCTCATCGCTGCGCGCTTCGCAACAGAACCCTTTAAAGAACAAGATGATCGAGTCGCCTTTTATATCAAAGATCATGTCCATATAGCACCTCGAGCAACTGGTAAAAATGATACCTTTCAAGGGACTGTGGTTGTAACTGGAAGAGACTCGTTGATCTACGACCCTGATGATCTCGATAACTCAGACATTCTTCCTATTGCGGCATAAAGAGCAACCTCCTCATAAAGCATGAGGAGGTTTTTATAGAAAATAAAAAGGAGGGGGTACCACTGGTACTCCCCTCACGAAACTGTCTCCCGGTAAATCTGGTGCATCTGCACCACTTCACCTTCGTTCGTCGTGATAACGAACGAACCGTCCTTTTCGTTGATTTCGAAGTCCTTCCAGACTCCGTTCTTTACCGCAAGGACGGCGGGCTCGGCGAGCATGAGATAGGTGATGATCCGCTTCTGCAGACTCAATACCTTCAACATGCTGCTCGCCTTGATCTTGATCGCGATGACCATGTCAGCCGTTTCCGGCGACTTGATCTCAAAGATCGAGATCTTGTGCGTCGCATCCGACCCCTCGAAAAGCTCCTTCATGGCTTCCAAGAGGTCATCATGCTTGACTCCCGCGTAAAAGTGCAGGAGTGCGATGTTGGCGAACGTGTGCATGACACCCTCCTTGGTGCAGGTTGTTGTAGGGTTTTACACCATACACCAACCAATGCTTTTTGTCAAGCGTTACTCACAGTGACTTTCCGAACACCTTTCTCAAGTATAAAGTTAAGTTGAACAAGCGTACACCCCGCAAGCGCCTCACGCACCTTATCTGCCCACTCAATAACCACAATGGCATGTGATTGCCCGAGATGCTGATCAACACCGGCATGCTGCAATTCTTCAGCGCTACTCAAACGATAGGCATCAACATGTACCAGCGTGTGAATCGGTGGCTTGTGCGCGTGATACTGCTTCATGATTACAAAGGTCGGCGAGTTCACATGCTGCGTCACGCCCAATTCCTGCGCCAGGTATTGCGTGAAGGTCGTCTTACCCGCACCCAAATCGCCATTGAGCGCGATCACCTCACCACCATGCAGCTGCGCCGCGATCTCACGCGCGAGTGCACGCGTATCTTCTTCTGTCTGTAATACAACAGTTTTCATGACTCGTTATTCAGCAATATTTAAAGCAGGGTCGCTCGTTACGAGATGCCATGCATGTTCTGAAGGCTTCACGTGACCATGCGCAATCTGCAAATAAGTGGCCATCGCAATCATCAGCGCATTATCAGTACACAAATCAAAATCAGGGACTTTAATCGTCACCGCATCACCAAAATGTTGTTGCAGCTGTTCACGCAAGTACGCATTTGCCGATACGCCACCGGCGACACAGAGTGTTTTCGCGTGATACTGCTTGAGCGCTTTCTCAACTTTCATAATCAACTGCCCAATCGCGGCTTTTTGAAATGACGCACAGACATCAGCAATTAATTGTTCGGTGCGATCTTTACCTTCGACCGCCTGTCGTACCGCTGTCTTCAAGCCGGAGTAACTAAAGTTCAGCGTATCTGACTGTTTCATGGCAATCGGGAAGGCGAAGGCATCAGCATTCCCTTCCAATGCACGCTTAGCAACCTGTGGCCCTCCCGGATACGGCAATCCCAAAAGCGCCGCAACTTTATCAAACGATTCCCCTACAGCATCGTCAAGTGTCTGCCCCAATAATCGAAATTGTGTTGGCCCTTCAATGAGCACTAATTCTGTATGCCCACCAGAGACGAGCAGCGCAATTGCCGGATACGCGAGATCAACCACCTTATTCGTCGTGCGATCAAAAAAGTTTGCCTGGATGTGGGCGGTGAGATGATTGATAGGAATAAGCGGCTTGCGTGTAGCATACGCCAATACCTTAGCCG
>CAYRMM010000007.1:10153-13882 GCA_964425425.1 uncultured Gammaproteobacteria bacterium
ATGCCGATCAAAAGTGATCCGTTCAATCCCGGTCCGTGCGTCACGCCGATATGGGTAATCTCATCAAGCGTTATCTGTGCTTCACTTAATGCTTCACGCACCAAATGATGAATCACCTCGACATGTCGACGCGCGGCAACCTCAGGCACCACACCATGCGTTTTTTGGTGAATCGCAATTTGTGAATTCAATACATTTGCGCGAACCCTAAAATGACCGTTCGCAACTTCAAGAAGAGCGACGCCTGTTTCATCGCAACTCGATTCGATAGCAAGTATGGTGATGGGTAAATGGTTCATGGTAAATGGTTAATGGGGATGTGGGAGTTTAGGAATAAGTTAATTAATCAACCAATATCTATTTAACATCTCTTTGAGTTCTCTTGGAGATTATAGCACAGTAAGCAAGGCGTCAAGATTTACAACCATCCCTATTACTAGTATCATAAAGACACCTGAGTCTATCTACCATTAACTACCAACCATACTCCAGCCCATGATCGAAACTACTGCAAAAATTCTTCGTCGCAAATCACTCACGCACGATATTATTGAGTTCATCCTCCAGCCTGATGAGCTTATTTCTTTTATCCCCGGCCAGTATGTCATGATTAAGCTCGAAACTCCCGAGGGGCGCATACAGTATCGAACTTACTCGCTTGCATATCGCGCAACGGATGCTGATAATACCTATCTGCGCATTGTGGTCAAAATTCTGGACGGCGGGCTGGCTTCAGAGTTTTTGCGTGACAAAAAGCCGGGAGACACAATGACCATTCGCGGCGCTGCTGGTTTATTTACGTTTAAATCTCATGACATTGAAAATATTTACCTCATTTGCACCGGCACAGGTATTGTTCCTCTGATGTCCATACTCGAGCATGAGCTAGCAAACGGCAATCAATCAAACTTCGTTTTGTTTTTTGGTAACCGTTACCGCGTCGATATCTTTTGGAAGGATGAGCTTAATGAGCTGCAAGCGCGCTACCCTAATTTCCGTTATGAAATAATTCTTTCAAAGCCTGATGGGGTCTGGGATGGCAAAAAGGGCTATGTCACTGATCTTTTGAATGATACATTAGACTACACCGCTGGACATTTCTATCTCTGCGGCCACCCCGATATGATTGAGAGTGCGCGAGCTCAATTGACGAAACATAATGTCGACAAAGAACGCATCTTTGAGGAAAAATATGTGAGTGTCGGGAAGGTGTTGGAACAACGAAATTAACCAAAAAGAGCGCGGAAGCGCTCTTTTTAGTTTGAACCTGGTGTCTGCATATTTATCTGCTCCCGTAATGTTTCGGTGGCATCCTGCAGCGATCCTAGAAATTCAATTCCAAGGCCTTGTAAGATATTTGCTAAGCTGATGATGATCAAGGTTGCAATGACTGACGCACCAATAGCAGTACCGACTCCAAAAAAAAGGCCCATCAAAAACTTCCGTTTAAAATTAGTTTGTTTCTGCAAGGAGCTGCTGATATCACGTAATGCCCCCGTCAGCTCTGTGAGCTCTTTTTGTATATTGTCTGACATATATTTGAGTATAGCATATTTCTATGGAATAGTGTCGGGGCTTATTCCGTAAGAAACAAAAAATTCGGGTATTTCCCGAATTTTTTGTCTTCGCAGCCCCAAGGGGAATCGAACCCCTGTTTTCAGGATGAAAACCTGATGTCCTAACCACTAGACGATGGGGCCAAGTTTTCAAAAAGGTGACTGTAGTATAGTGTAAAATTGGATACTCGTCAAGATAGAAATCTATAACGCCTGCAGCACCCCCATCACTCCCAGCGCGGCCAGGGTATTAAAGAGGAGATTCCCCGCAAGCGCGAGGAGAAATATGGGAAGGAAGCGATACCCTAAAAAGGCGAGTGGGATAATAATAACCTCGTTGGGTAACGGTGCGAAGGCGGCAAAAAGAAAAACGAGCGGATATCCCATCCATGCATATTCGTCATGAATGCGAGCAACCCAGCGAGCGATTTTTTTCTCAGTTGTCGTCTCCATGACAGCTCGTCCAGCACGACCAATCACATACGCAGCGCCATCTGCGATAGTTGCCCCCAGTGCAATCAAAAGGATAATCTCCCATTCTGGAAACCCCGCCGCAAGAAACACCGGGAGAAACGAAATAGCAGGAACCGGCACAAGTAGGTTCAGTCCCGCGACAAACCCCGTCATCAGTATACTGATATGGCCAAATGAGGCGATGATATCATGCGCAAATGCATTCTCTTGAATGAGCCGTGAAAAATAAAAAGAAGCGGCGATAATGACGCCTGCCGCACATAATTGAAAGACCTTGATCATTCGAGCGTGTTGTTGCATCTGGTATATAGTGACATATTTTGCCGGCTCGTTCAATATCTCGTCGATAATACAAAAAACACCAGCCCGTGAGCTGGTGTTGAGGGAGCGTTGCAGAAAAAGCTACGCATCAACCTCTTGTTCGTTGGGAGATGTTTGCTTGAGGGAACGGATCTCGTCCTTGAGGTCCAGGTACCATCCGTACATGTATCCCCACAGTATGATCAAGCATGCCATCAGAAACGCACCGTCCGACAGAAATGCGCCAACAATCGCCATGACCACCCCAGCCCGACGGGCAAAAAGGGGCGTCAACGGCTGCTCAAGCCACCAATTAATTTTCTTGAACATCAGATACTCCTTGCTTGTTGCAAATCCTTACCTCCCTGCGCCGCCTTGAAATGGCGCGAGGGGAATGATTTTCCCTTTCGGCGCTTTGGGTGCCGGAATGTCGGGGAGCTTGTCGAACTCCTCGAACTCATCCGTCTTGGGCGGACGCGTCAGGCTATAATCATACACGCGATTGTTCACCGCGCGTATCGTAAAGGTTTGGCGTGAATTGCCCATTTCTCGCACGAAGGGGATTTTCTTATATCCCAGCAGCAGATCGGCGTCCACGTCAAACGCGAAATCCGTCGTCGTACCATCGGTAAAGATGACGCGAACCTGCACGAGCGAACCCAAGCGTTCTTCGGAAAAGCACCGAGAACTGACCCAGACCGGCCCCATACGTTCGGGCACGAGAACGGATGGAATCTCGATGTTACCGTCATGATAGGTAATCGCTTTGATGTGCTGATGGTACACGCTCATACGCACCCCATCGGTGCAGGCGGTCACAGGAATGTACTCATCCCCCGCCACCAAAAAAACGGTCTGAGCAAACACCCAGTCGCTCCAGAGCATGAAGATGATGATGAGCGCGGCAGCATGTCGCTGCATGGCAAACTCCTTTGCAAAAAAGTACGGTGAAGATTCCTCACCGTACCAAAAGTTTCATATTCGGTCAATACTACTACAAGCCGGGCTCTTCGATGCGCAATCCGACATTAAAGATGCCTGCCGGCTCATGTGAGGGAATATCACCGCCACTCACCGAGACATACACAAATGTTCCGTCAAACGTAAATTCTGGATGGATAGCAAGTTTACCATCTGTTGGCACAAGCTGTGTCACGATCGATTGATCGCGCGCGTCAATAACATAGATGGTGTCAGCTCCTTCATAAAATGCCGTATCACCCCAAACATACGGATACTGCGGATCTTTATTATAACTACGGACAAATAACCCCGGTCCCGGCACTTCAATATACTTCGCAACCTCCCATGAGCCAGAGGCAATGGCCGTCAAGATACCCTCGCCCAATGACGGCACATACACCGTGTTGTAGGCATACGCACCCGGTCCTGTATGCGG
>CAYRMM010000008.1:0-5771 GCA_964425425.1 uncultured Gammaproteobacteria bacterium
CTTTCCCCTTGATGATGAGGCTGCGCGTGGGGCCCGAGAATTGGGTGATATCATACTTGCTCCGGCATATATTGATCGACAGGTTCGCGTGATTGGAGGCACCCGTAAGCAACGGTATGTCATCTTGCTTATCCATGGGCTGTTGCACCTCTTTGGCTTTGATCATGAGTATGATCGTGATTTTACCCGCATGCTTCAGCATGAAGAAGCTCTCTATAACAAACTGGCGCCTCAGATGCGCATCCCTTTAGAACGTATCGTATGACATTTACCAAAAGTATGAGACGAGGTCTGCGCGGTGTTCACACCATCTTCCGTGAAGAGCGCAATATGCGTATTCATGTGTCGATCGCGATCCTGGTGAGTGTCGCGGGGGTGGTTTTTTCGATCACTGCTCTTGAATGGGCGCTACTTGCGTTGACGATCGGCTTAGTAGTAATTGGCGAAGTGGTGAACTCAATTTTTGAACGACTGATTGATGTCGTGAAGCCTAGCACGGCTGCGTATGTAGCTGATATGAAGGATATGATGGCGGGAGCGGTGGTGGTTGCGGCGTTGGTTGCCGTGGTTGTCGGTACCGTGATTTTTCTTCCACACCTCATCGCGCTGTGGTAATTTGTGAGGGAGCCTAATATTTAGTATAATAAGGAGCAAGAGCAAGAATTTTGCAACTGACGTAGTATATGCAGGAAGAGACGATTGTCGGCGTTGATCTTGGTTCATCATCGATCCGTGTTGCCGTAGGGCAGCGCATGATGCAAGAAGACGCGCGTGAACCAAAATTACATATTGTTGGTGCCGTGACGGTGCCCTCAGAAGGTATTAATCGTGGGATTATTACCAATATTGACGATGCCGTACGATCAGTGTCAAAGGCGCTTGATAAGGCAGAAAAAGTAACCGGCTTGCCGATTGAATCAGCGTGGATTTCGGTGAATGGCGCGCATATCATCGCGCAGGTGAATCGCGGTATTGTGGCGGTCTCTAAAACAGATGGGGAGATCAAAGAAGAAGATGTTGAGCGTGCGATTGAGGCTGCCAAGACAGTAACCACGCCGCCCAACTATGAGATTTTACATGTGGTGCCTCGTAACTTTGCGGTGGATGGTCAGGAGGGCATCAAAGATCCTGTGGGGATGACGGGTATGCGCCTTGAAGTTGACGCGTACATTATCAACGGTATGTCATCGCAAATCAACAACCTCACCAAGTGCATCTACTTGGCGGCGTTTGATATCGAGGATTTGGTACTCAACAGTCTTGCGTGTAGTGAGGCGGCGTTGACGAGTAAGCAAAAAGAACTCGGTGTCTGCGTCGTTAATATTGGAAGCCAGACGACGTCAATTGCTGTTTTTGAGCAGGGTGATTTATTGCACACGGCGGTTTTGCCGATTGGTTCAGAGCATATCACGTCTGATATTGCGATCGGGTTACGTACCTCGATTGATGTTGCTGAAGATATTAAAATCCGTTACGGACAGGCGACATCTGATGATGTTGAGAAAGGGGCAGAAATTAATTTGGCGGAGTTTGATGAGCACGAAGACGGAATGATCAGTAAAAAGTATGTCTGTGAAATCATCGAGGCACGCGTTGAAGAAATTTTCAAAAAAGTTGACGGGGAGCTGAAAAAGATCGACCGGAGTGGGTCATTACCGGCGGGTGTTGTCTTGTGTGGTGCCGGTGCGAAACTTCATAAAATAACCGATGTTGCCAAGAGTACGTTGCGCGTGTCGGCGTCTATCGGCTATCCCTTGAATGTGACGAGCGTGATCGAAGAGGTGAGTGATATTGGTATGGTGTGTGCGATTGGATTGGTGCGCTGGGGTGCGCAAGCATTGGGCAGCGGCAAGGGGTTTGTTTCGCAATACAAGAGCATCAAAAATGTAACCGGCAAGATGAAGAAGTGGATCGGTTCGCTGATGCCCTAGTTTAAGCTATCCACCCCCGCGAATACATTAATTGTTCAGTAATCCTAGAACAATTTTTTTTATTCTGTTATACTGAAGAACACGATTAATAAATGTGCTCATATGGAAATTAAACCGGATATTGAGACATTTGCGAAAATCAAAGTCGTCGGTGTTGGAGGATCAGGAAACTCTGCCGTCAACCGCATGATTGAAGCGGGTGTTAAGGGGGTTGAATTTATCGCCATCAACACGGATGTGCAGGCGTTGCATTACTCGCAGGCGCCCGTGAAACTGCATATCGGAAAAACAATTACACGCGGTCTAGGCGCCGGCATGGATCCCGAGATGGGACGTAAGGCTGCCGAAGAATCGCAAAACGAAATTCGCGACATCCTCAAGGGAGCGGATATGATTTTTATTACATGCGGATTGGGTGGTGGTACCGGTTCAGGAGCCGCGCCAGTAGTCGCGGAAATTGCTCGTGACATTGGGGCATTGACGGTCGCTGTGGTAACTAAGCCATTTAGTTTTGAAGGAGCTGCGCGCAAAAATGTAGCTGAGACGGCGTATGATAATTTGGCAAAGAGTGTTGATACGATCATCACGATTGAGAACGATCGCTTGCTGCAAATCATCGACCAAAAGACTTCGCTCTTGCAGGCCTTCCAAATTGTTGATGAAGTATTGCGCCAAGGTGTTGCCGGTATCTCTGAAGTGATCACCGTGCCGGGCTTGATCAACGTCGACTTTGCCGACGTGAAGACGATTATGAAAGATCAAGGATCAGCTTTGATGGGAATTGGTCAGGCGCAGGGAGAAAACCGCGCGATTGAAGCAGCGAAACAGGCGATTTCAAGTCCGCTGCTGGAACTCTCGATGGACGGTGCTAAGGGGATTCTCTTTATCATTGCGGGTGGTGATTCATTGTCGATGCATGAAATTAATGAGGCGGCAAAAGTCATTACCGGTGCTGCTGACTCTCAAGCAAAAATTATCTTCGGTGCTAATATTGATGAACAGTTGGGCGATGGGGTGAAGGTGACCGTCGTTGCTACAGGATTTGACTCATCGCGCAAAAAGCAGATGCCTGACGATTCGGTGGCATATACGAAGCCGGAACCATACACGACTCCACGTCCGGCGCCAACACCGACACAGTCAAAACCGGCACCAGCACGTCCTGAGCCGCGTCAGGATGATTATGCGCAGCAACAGGAGGAAGAAGATGATCTTGATATTCCTGCCTTTATCCGTAAAAAAATGCAATAACCTATGAGCGCTTCTCAGCAGCATCACGAGCAGCGACCATCATCAAACAACACATCAGGCGATGTGTTGTTGATGCTTCGCGAGCAGGATAAGCTCCTTAAGCGATTGATGGTACGTATTGAGCGTATTGATAAGCAATTGCGCCGTGAAATGTACTTCCGCTGGGTGCGGTATGCTTTTTTCGGTCTGATCTTGCTCCTCAGTGTCGTCTGGGTCACCCCGTATATTGTGGAGGTGTATACAACCTACCAGGCCTTCACACAGCGAATTACCGAGTTTGGAACAAATTCGGTGTTCGAGCTGTTTAATCGCTAAGATGCCTGGTGTGGATAGTTTGCGTGAAATCCTTGCATTTTAACGTGAAGTACGCAACAATACAGGCACGACAGAGTAATCTCTGTGAGTTAATAAATCTCAAGATTGTCTATGTGGGACAAGATCAAGGCGTTGTTTGGCGGCAAAAAAGCCCCTGCAGCAGAAGGTGACATGAGCGCGGCACAAGAAGACACCAAGTATTGCTCAACCTGCAATACCCAGGTGCCTACTGATCACGCGCATGACGCTGCGCCGCAGCAACCAGCATCGAACGAGACTGATGCTGCTGACATGAATACCGAATCTGACATGTAACTTCGGTTACACGCACGCCACCGCTTGTGTTGATCACGGCGGTGGTTTTGTTGTCGCTGCGACGACATGTGATATAATAATGATGTTTTTATAGAAATTAACTAATAGCTGCTATGAAAACAACACAAACATTTCGCTCAACAAATATCATGATTATTGGAGTTGTGATGGGTATTGGTGCCGCATGCATCGGCGGGGTTGTCGGTTTTGCGGTTGCGTGGAATGTCCTTTCTCGTTCTCTTACTCCATCTGGCAACGCGCTTCCGATACTTGAAGAAAAGGTGCGCGTCGTCGAAGAGTCAGATCTGATTGACGTTGTGGCGCGTGCGCAGGAGTCGGTAGTGAGTATTCAAATTAGCAAAGAGGTTGCGTTGTTTGACGGTACCGGTCCTTTCTTTGACGACTTCTTTTTTGGTCAAATGATCCCGCGTGATGGAGAGCGCGTGCAACAGCAGATTGGCGGAGGCTCGGGGTTTATTATTTCTGAGGACGGATTAATTTTGACGAACCGTCATGTGGTGCAAGACACTGAAGCAACGTATACGGTTGTCTTGGCGAATGGTGAGACGTATAACGCAACGATTATTGACCGGGACTTTTTGAATGATATTGCCTTTGTCAAAATTGAGGCGACTGGGTTGACCCCATTACCATTGGGGGATAGTGATGAGATCAAGATCGGGCAGACGGCGATCGCGATCGGTAACGCGCTTTCTGAATATTCAAACACCGTGACGAAAGGAATTGTCTCGGGCGTTGATCGTCAAATTGTTGCAGGGAATGGGCTTGGCCAGCAAACGCAGCTTGAGGAGGCGATTCAGACTGACGCGGCCATTAATCCGGGAAATTCAGGAGGGCCGTTGCTCAACAGCGCGGGGCAAGTCATTGGTATCAATACTGCCGTGAATCGTGCCGGAGAAGGTATCGGATTTGCTATCCCTATCAATCAGGCAAAAGCATTGATCGAAGACATCATCACCGAGGGGCGTATCATTCGCCCGTTCTTGGGAGTACAGTATTTTGAGATTAACGAACGCATTGCCACGCGCGAGGAGCTGCCGATTGATCATGGAGCACTCATTGCCGGTGGGCAGGGCGGTGCCATTGTTCCTGACAGCCCGGCAGCACAGGCAGGCTTGCAGGAAATGGATATTATCTATAAAGTCAATGACGACGACATTACGATTGATGACGGCCTCGCTGAGGTCTTGGCGCGTTACGAGCCAGGAGATACCGTCACACTCCATGTTCGTCGTGGTGATGATGATCTGGAGATACCGGTCACATTAGCGGATCGGAAGGAGTTTGAGTAAAAAGGTGGATGGTTAATAGTTGATGGTGTATGGAAGGTGAGTTTAGAGATTAATTCTTAATGAATTACTAAGTATGAACCTTTCTCTCCATTAACCATTAACCATCGTCCATTATCCAGTTTTCATGAAACAACACGAACTTGTCACAGCATTAGAAACACTTGAGTCCAAGGTGCGTGAAGCCTGGGCTCTTTTGGATATTGACGGCAAGCGAACGCGTGCTGATGAGTTACGTTCGCTGATGAGCGCTGCTGATTTTTGGCAGGATCAAAAGAAGGCAACGGCAACAACGCAAGAAGAGGCTGATCTGCGCCATGAGGTGGCGACCTGGGAGGAGTTGCTCAAGGAGGTGACTGATGCGCGTGACATTGCGCGTATGGATGAGGATGATCAAGATGTGTCGATGAGGGAGATGGTGGAGCAGAAATATGAAGAACTTGCTAAGCGCTACCAGCAGCTGGAGTTTTACCTTTTGTTTGGTGGCGTACATGATAAGCGCAATGCCGTCGTTTCGTTACATGCCGGTACGGGGGGTGTTGATGCGATGGATTGGAACGAAATGCTGGAACGTATGATCATGCGGTTTTGTGAATATAAAGGTTTTCGAGTAACCTTGCTTGATCGTACGCCGGGGAATGAAGCAGGT
>CAYRMM010000008.1:5882-13833 GCA_964425425.1 uncultured Gammaproteobacteria bacterium
CGTATGCGTATGGGACACTCAAGTCAGAGAGTGGAGTGCATCGGCTCGTACGTATCTCACCATTTGATTCAGAAGGCATGCGACATACGTCATTTGCCCTCATTGAGGTGATTCCTGAATTTGATAATGACGTTGATGTCGAGCTCAACGATGCGGATCTGGAGGTGTCGTTTACTCGATCAGGTGGTGCCGGGGGGCAGAACGTGAATAAGGTTGAGACAGCAGTTCGGCTGAAGCATCTGCCGACTGGAATTGCGGTTCATGTGTCATCGGAGCGTACGCAGCTTGCCAATCGAGAGAAGGCGTTGCGGCTTTTGAAGTCTAAGTTACAGTTACTTGCGCAGTCTGAGGCGGAAGAAGAGAAGCAACGGCTGCGTGGGGAGTATTCACAGGCGGTGTGGGGCAACCAGATTCGCTCGTATGTGCTGCACCCCTACCAGATGGTCAAAGATCACCGTACTGGACATGAAACTTCAGATATTGAGGGTGTTTTGAATGGGGAACTTGATGAGTTTGTCGAGGCGTATTTGCGCATGCAGGCGCAGCAGTAAATCTCGAGAAATAAGCCGTCATCCTGAAGGCTTTGCCTGAGGGAACTTCGGCTTATTTTTTGATCAATCCGAAGTTTCCTCACCCATAGGGTTCAGAATGACGGATTGATCTTTGAGTATGAGGGCGCAGCAGTAGGTTTCACTTGAGATATTGACAAAATCAAGAAAGTATGCTACTATTAGCATATCTTTTAATTTTGGCAATATGTGTCCTAAAATTACACCAAAAAACATCCTTGTCACCGGTGGAGCCGGCTTTGTTGGAGCAAATATTGCTCATGAGTTGTTGCGCCGTGGCTATTCGGTAACCGTGCTTGATAACCTGTCACGCGGGTTTACGCATGCGATTCCCAAGCAGGCACGTTTTGTGCATGGTGATATTCGTAACAAAAATGATGTCAAAAAAGCACTTGAAGGCGTTGATACCGTGATTCACTGTGCCGCCAAGTTGGTGATCCCTGAGTCATTTAGTAATGTGTCTGAGTTTTTGGAAGTGAATGTCGTGGGAACCTACACGTTGCTTGATGTGATGCAGGAGATGGGTGTGACGAATCTCGTCTTTTCATCATCAGCAGGTGTGTATGCGGAAGATACGACGACACCGATCCATGAAGATGCGCGCAAGCTGCCATACTCGCCGTATGGTGACTCAAAGCTCGCCATGGAGCATGTGATGCACGCCTTTTATCTGGCACACAAGATGAATGTGACCATTCTCCGCTATTTCAACCCGTATGGACCGGGCTATTATGTGGAACCCGCGCAGCATGTCGTTCCCGTCTTTTTCACTAAAGCGTTGAACAACGAGGATATTCCTGTGTATGGGAAAGGCACGATGCAGCGTGACTACATCTATATCGACGATTTAGTGGATGCCCATCTCGCGGCCATGCATGCGGAAGGATTTAATGTGTACAATGTCGGCGGTGGTAAGGGCGTGACGATCAATAAAGTTGCCAAGGAAATCGTGAAGGTGACTGGCTCAAAGAGTAAGGTGACGAGTGTGCCGACGCCTCCCGGCTATCCGCACAAGATGTATGCAGATATCAGCAAGATCAAAAAAGAATTAGGCTGGCAGCCGAAAACAATGATTGAAGAAGGTATCAAAAAAACCTACGAAGCGTTTTATAAGCATCAGCAATAACATAAAAAACACCGATTTCTCGGTGTTTTTTGATTGCCGCATATGCAATAAAAAAAGAGGGGGCGCTCCAACAAGTAGAGCGCCCCGAAGGACGTGCGGTCGCGGTGATGTGTTACACCGTGACCAAGATCTTGGCCGGCGCCGGACCGAAGAGGCGTTCGTGGTACTCGTCGATCTGCATGATCGCTTCGAGTTCCATCGCCTCCTTGTCCGACTGGGCGCGCATGGGCGTGGTCGCCAGCTCGCCTTCGCCCGCGTCGACCATCACATGACGGCCGCCGTGGTAGTACATCCGATGGAGGAGCTCGTAGTCCTCCTGGCCACCGAAGTGGTCACAGATGTGAGCGAAGCCGCCGAACTTGAGCACCTGCGCCAGGCGCCACAGGCATCCCGTGTTGCGCGGGTGCTGGTAGCTGATGGCCGTGAACTCGGGGAAGCGGACCCCGACGCACGACACCCACGCATCGCTCAGCGCCTCCTTCATCTTCCGGATGGTTTCGGCGCTGAGGTGCGCCGTATCCGAGAAGGGGAGCAGGGCCGTGTCGGCGTCGTGTTCGAGATGGGTGGCGATGAAGTCCAGCCCAGGTTTTGTTAAGGTACGAGCATATTTTAGCACAAAATAAGAAAAAAGTCAACCCATGAACAGCGTTCAGAGGGGTTGACTCAACGAGCGTGCTCGTACGAGAGATTAGGCCGGCATGTGCTTGCGGGCCCACTCCAGCGTCAGCCGAAGCAGGGCATCTTCTTCCCGAACCAGGTATTCTTCCAGGCATTCGGTGAAGGTGCGCTTGTCGTCGGGACGGAAGTGCCGGCGAACCGCCTGCGTGATCAGGTGGCAGGCTTTGTTTTCGCCACAGAAGGTGATTTCTCCCAAGTCCGTGGGCAGCGTGATCTGCTTCACGTCCTTGTTTTGGAACTTGCGCCAGACGTAGGCATCCGAGCCGATGCCCAGCAGTTCGAGCTTGCGCTCGAATGCCGAGAGCTGCTTGTCGCGCAGCTCGTGCACCATGATGGTCTGGTCCGTGCGCAGCACCTCCTGGTTGGGAAAGCCGCCCCACTTGTTGTTGACCTCGCGGTAGAGTGCCTGCGAGGGTTGGGCCATGGGCAGCAACAGCTCGTAGGCCTGGCGCGGTCCTGCCAGAGGCAGACCACTGCCTTGCAGTGCTTCGGCCAAGTCTTCGTAGACCGAGGGGCCGTAGTTGGAACCGATGACGCAGCTTTCGATGTCCATGGGCCAAAAGACCACAGGGATGCGGCGCTTGTCGGCCGCGTCCACGGCAGTTTTCATGGCGTCCACGACATCGCGCGCGGTCACGCGGTTCTTGCCCTTGGCGTCACGAAGACGTTGAAACCCCAGAAACTTGTCGCTGGGGATTTTCGCAAGATCCATGTACATGCGCATGTGCATGATGCCATCATGCAGCATGGCGTGAACGCCCTCGAGTTGGGAGAATTGCGCCAGCGGGCGCAGCGGACCGTCGTTTTGGGCGAAGTCGGAGTAGACCGTCGTCGCCGAATCCAGCGTGTAGATGGCCGGCGTCTGTTTGGTCTTGTCGACGAGTGCCTTGGCGAGCGAGTGCGGCAGCGAGCTGTACTCGGACACGAAGTGCACCGGATGGCCGAAATCGGGGCCGTGGTGCGTGAAGTTGCGGACGATCATGCGACCATCGGCATGGATGAAGAACCAGGGCAGAATGTGTGACCATTCGCCGTTGATGAACTCACCCGGGCCTTTGTGCTTGCGCACGAAGTCACCGAAGTCGGGAAGGAGTTCGAGGTCGAACCCTTCCACAGAGATGGAGCAGGGAACCTGCGCCATCGCCGAGATCGCGCGGATCAATCCGCCGCCCTTGAACCAGGCGCCCAGATTTTTGGGTTTGTGATCGGCATGCATTGCGTTGCTGCTGATCACGGGGACAAAGATTGCCATAGCACACTCCTTTGGGATTCCAATAATCCCGAACAGAGAGTTAACCCAACGCCGCGCAGCGGTGTTGAGCATGAAAGGAACAACGTACATCCCAATGATGCACGTCGGATGAACGTACCATGATTGAGCATGTGTGTCAATAACAAAAAAGCCGCACCGGTTGAAGGGTGCGGAGGGTGGTGGGAGGTGGTTATTTCGCCTGCAGGCGGTGTACTGAGGCGATAACCAAGACAGCCAGTGCCGAGAACAGCTTGATCCCGTTACCCACGATGAGCGGTGTGCTGGTGATGCTGATGCCGTAGGCAAGCCAGACTGAGCCGATGACGGCGATCAGTACGAAGGTGGCCAGCGAGACATCGGCACTCGAGCCTGATTTCCAGTTCTTGTAGGCCTGGAGCAGAGGGTTGAACTCAAGGATGGTTGAGAGAAGCGCAAGCAGTTCAAAGCTCGACATAGTAGGGTTCCTTTCGAGATTCCGATAATCTCGCACAGCGGTTACCTGCTTGTGTGGGTGTCAGCAGGCGTGAAATGAGCGCGTTCATCCCAATGATGAACGTCATGGTACTGTAGCATTGAGCGATGTTTTGTCAAGGAGGGTGGGGTGCTTGTCTTTTTGGACAATTGTCGTTAAACTGCGGATATGAGTAAAGTGCTCGTGACCGGTGGAGCCGGATTTATTGGATCGCACGTGGTCGATGCCTTGATTGAGGAGGGGCATCGTGTTGTTGTCGTTGACAACTTGTCGACCGGTCGTATTTCCAACCTCAATGGATTTGCCAAATTTTATCAGGTTGATTTGCTGAGCCCACAACTTGACGAGGTATTCATGATCGAAAAACCGGAGTACGTCTTTCATTTGGCGGCTCAGATTTCAGTGGCAAGCTCATTTAAAGACTCCGTCAAAGATGGAAATGGTAATATTATTGCTTCACTGAGCCTGCTTGAAAAGTGTGTGAAGTATCAGGTGCGAAAAATTATTTTTTCAAGCTCTGCTGCGGTGTATGGCGACACGACGGTGCTCCCGGTGACTGAAGAGATTCCCGCGCATCCGACGTCACCGTATGGGATTTCAAAATTAACGACCGAGCAGTATATTAAGTTGTTTGCCAAAGAGCATGGACTCGGATATGCCGTGCTGCGCTACGCCAACGTCTTTGGTCCGCGACAGACGGCGGATGGTGAGGCAGGCGTGATCTCAATTTTCTTGGAGAAGATGCTCAAGGGTCAGCAACCGGTAATTCACGGAGACGGTAATCAGACGCGAGACTTCGTATATGTCAAAGATATCGTGCAGGCCAATGTGAACGCGATGAAGTGCGCCCAGAGCGGTATTTACAATATATCATCGCAAGATCAGGTGCGCATCAAAGATCTGTATTATATACTCAAAGAGTTAACGGGAGCGCATGATCACCCACGCTACGATGAACAGTGTGACGTTGGTATCAAGCACTCCTGCCTCTCGAATGAACGCGCTTGCGCTGATCTCGGATTCGTTGTTCAGCATTCGCTTCGCGAAGCACTCCAAGAAACTGTCAATTACATGAAATCACAAAACATCCCCAACAATATCTGGCTCGTGATGGCCGCCTATAACGAAGGCGAGCGCATTGGCAAAGTCCTCAAAGCGTTAAATGCGTTGACGACCAATATTGTGGTGGTTGACGATTGCTCAAAGGACAATACGTTTGAAGTCGCCTCGCAGTACAAGTGTCACGTGATTCGCCATCCGATCAACTATGGACAGGGCGCCGCGCTTCAGACGGGTATGGATTATGCTGTGCAGCAAGGTGCTGAGGTCTTAGTGCACTTTGACGGCGACGGGCAGATGCAGATCAAAGATATTGAACCGATTGTCGAACCGATTCTCAAGGGTGAAGTTGATGTGACGATGGGTTCACGCTTTTTGAAAGATCAGGATAATGTGCCGTTGACGAAAAAATACTTCATTCACAAGCCGGCGATTTACTTAAATTGGTTGTTGACCGGTATGAAGATGACGGACGCGCATTGTGGATTTCGCGCATTGTCGCGCGACGCGGCAAAAAAGTGCGTCTTTAAGCAGGATCGTATGGCGCACGCCACAGAAATTCTTGATTTAGTAAAGACACACAATTTACGATGGAAAGAAGTCCCCGTTGATATTGTGTATCACCACTATGGCCAAAGTTTTGGGAAAGGATTCAAGATTATCAAACACTTGCTGATCGGCAAGCTCATGAAATTAAAGTAATGCTATGTTGATTGTACAGTACGTATTATTGGCGCTCATTGTCGGATTTGTGCTCAAAACGGCATCGAGTTTGCGTAAGCGTAAAATTCATTTTGCGGACTTTTTACTCTGGCTTTTGTTTTGGGGGGTGGTTGCCGCTATTGTGGTATGGCCGCAGGCAACGCAGTATCTTGCTGAGTTGATCGGGATTGGTCGTGGAGCCGACCTCATCGTGTACTTGGGGTTGATGGGACTCTATTTCTTTTTTTACAATACGCTCGTCAAAGTAAAGCAGCTTGATGAGAAGATTACGTTACTTGGACGACAGATTGCGATTGATAAGGCACATACAACGGTAGATGACCGATCTTCAGACAATTAAAGCGCTCGCGCAGCGGTATAATCTTACTCCCAGTAAATCAAAGGGGCAGAATTTTTTATTTTCAGCAGAACATCTCGCGCGCATTGTGGAGGTATCGGGCGTGCAGGCCGGTGATCAGGTATTAGAGATTGGCCCAGGATTGGGAACACTCACTGACGAATTACTGAAAGTTGGGGTACAGCTGCATGTTGCGGAGCTTGATCGTGCGGCCATTGCTTTTTTGCGCGATACCTATGGCGATCGCATTGAGATCATGGAAGGAGATGTCTTGCGGGTGCGCTTGGATGAGCTGCAGGCACAGTGGGGTGCATATCACGTGGTTGCCAATATCCCGTACAATATTACTTCCAAGATCATTCGACTTCTTGCAGAATCGCCGCATGGACCGCAGACGTTCACGCTCATGATCCAAAAGGAAGTCGCGGAGCGTGTCACTGCGCAAGCAGGTGATATGAGTATTTTAGCAGTCGCAACGCAACTGTATGGTGAGGTGACCTATCATTTTGACGTCCCCAAAGTACATTTTTGGCCACAACCACAAGTTGACTCTGCTGTTATTACCTTTCGTCGCAGCGATCGGTATCGTGCTCAGTTGAACGTATCAGACAAAGATTTTTTTCGTATGGTGAAGTTCGGTTTTGCCGCGCGCCGTAAAAAACTCGTTAATAATTTAGTTGCCGGATTACGTATCTCTGCCGATGAGGTGAAACAGCTTTTGGATTCAGTTGGCATCGGCTCCGATGTCCGCGCGCAGGAGCTGAGTATGGAAAATTGGATAGGGCTCGCAAATGAGTGGGGAGTAAGAAGCTCTTAGAAGCTCCAAACCTTTTTCTCATTCACCCTCAATTATTAACCTTCAACATTTCCTTCCATTCACCATTAACTATTAACCACCCACCTCCTTTCCCTGTGCATAAGTCATGCTTTTGTCAGCATGGTTTTTTATTTTGTGCTATAATTTAAGTACGAATTCTCGTTGGCACGGCTTGCGAGGAGTTAAGTATTTTGAATGATCAAAGACTACTTCGAGGACAAAGCGGAGGAGGTTCTTGAGCGCATGGAAAAAACTCCTGCTCAGAAGCTAATAATCGTCTTATTGGCGCTTATTTCTGTTGGTGTGGTTGGACTTGGATTTTTACAGTTCAAGAATCGTTTAGAGGGGCCATTTCTTGCTGATCGTCTCATTGAAGAGAAGGCACGGATTCGTGGACCGCTTGAATTTTTAGAGTTCTATCGTCAAGAACAGCGCAACAACGATGAGCTCACGCGTCTACAGCAACGTGACTCTGACGGCGACGGCTTGACCGATTATCAGGAAATTTACATTTACAAATCCAACGCCTATAGTGCGGATAGTGACGGCGATGGTGAGGATGATGGCGTTGAAATCGCACAGGGAACTGATCCGAACTGTCGTCCTGGTGAAATCTGTGATGAAGATGGATTTGTGGTAAGGGCATCGCAAAGCACAGGCCGCGAGCTTGATCTAGGGGCGCTGGTGCAAGAGACGCGCGAATCATATCAGCAACTACAGGGTTTTAATGAAGAAGAGAAAGAGCAATTACGAGTCTACTTCGAGAGCCTTGAGCCGCAGGACTTGCGTCAACTACTTGAGCAACAGGGATTTCCGCTCGAAGATTTGGAAGGGTTGACCAATGAAGAGCTCCAGCAGACCCTCAACGCAATTCTAGAACAACTTTAAAGAGCAGCTATCGTTTGAAACCATGCATCG
>CAYRMM010000009.1:0-13372 GCA_964425425.1 uncultured Gammaproteobacteria bacterium
GGCGTCGACGACGCCCCCCGCCAAAAAAGCGGAAGAAAGAACAGTCATGGCAAACCTCCTTGCCATGATGGCGAGCTTGAAAAAGGCGCCCGCCTGAAACCTTCACTCACCAACCACTATGGTTGATGAGCTTTCCAAAAACACCGATATGTTCATCGAGGTCTTTGGAAATATTCAGTTGTCAAAGTTCTGCTGCGCGTCATGCTCATTGCTGTGCGCAGATCGCCTCTGGCGATTACTATAGAGAAGAGTTGTTTTAGTGGATGCTGCACAATGATGATGATATTATTTTTTGCAGCTGCACTCATGATGTGGTTTTTGATGATCCGTGACTGCGATGACTCGCTGGTCTCAGATGTATCTCACTCCTCTATATAGTGATCGTCATAGGTTGTAAGGTTCTTGGTTGGTATTTCTACCTCCCTTATTCCTCAGCCTATTAAGCATTCAGGCCGAGTATATAAGAAAGCTAGCTTGCCCCGCCGTAGCTTTGGATAAAGCGAAGGCGGGCTCATTACTTTATGCATGAGATTCAGTATCAAGGGATGTGCCCTGTATGACCCGGATGTGACGGGTAGCAGTATTTTTACTTTGCGGGGAGATGTGGCTCCCATACTGCTTTTGTGAATCTCACTCGTTGGAATGTTCTGATAACTTCGACTTGACTTTGTCTTGCTTTTGTTATCTTATATGCATATACTATCACGGATTTCCGTTTTTGTCAATCATGCAAGGACAGTATTTTGCATAAAATTTTTTAATGTAATAATAATAGGCTTTTTTTGCCTATTTTTATTACTCTTTTTGTCAAAATAGATTTGACACAATGGCATTGATATGCTATACTGGGAATAGAAACAATTGGTGAAAATGATACAAAATCAGTTAAATTAACATATTTTCATCTAACATTAGCTAAAAATGCACGAGCAGACACTCTCACAACTCAACCTCTCCCCCGAGCAAGCAGCTATTTATGAAACCCTCCTTGCTGCCGGCCCCCAGACGGCAAGTAAGCTCGTTAATCGCCTTCCCTATAAACGCACCGCCGTGTACTACCACCTCGATCGGCTGGCCGAATTGGGTATTATCAACAAAGAGGAGCGGGACGGCAAAGCAACACGCTTCACCCCCAATCATCCGGTGAAGCTTGTTGATTTAGCAGAAACCAACGTCCGTCGCGCGCAAGACGCGCAACGATCCGTGCAAGCAATCCTCCCCACCCTTATTACCGAGTTTAACCAAATCTCAGGTCAACCCGGCATTCAGTATTATGATGGCAAAGATGGCGTTGAGAAGGTGATCTTTGCGACACTCGAGGCACAAGGCGAGATTCTGCAGTATGTTGACGTGGAAGCGGTAGAAAAATATATTCCAGAAATACAAAAAAAGTATGCCGCCAAACGGCATACGCTCAACAAGAAGAAAAAAGTTATCGTGACAGGGTCTGAATTTAACAAGCAGTTTTTTCAGACCTTAGGTGATCGCGCTGTTGATACGCGCTACATCACCTACAATATGCAAAACTTTGAGTCAATTATGTATATCTACGACGATGTGATTGCCTACGTCGTCCTCAACCCCGCACACATGATGGGTATTATTATTCAAAACCCGCATCTCGCGCAATTACACACACAACTTTTTCACCATACCTGGTCTATAGCAAAAATCGCCGTCTAAGCGGCGATTTTTTCTGACTTTCTATCATCTCTTACGATATGTACCAATTCAATCCCTCCTACTACCTTTCTGCCGGTCTCTTGAAATCCTCTTCGTAAATAGTGCTCGGTAATTGGAGCGCCTACAATTGCATCCGCTTCTATGACATGATCTTTTGCTAGTTCATCAAGCGTGCGCAACATCATCTCTTCTCCAATTTTTGCCCCTTTAGCATTTGGATCCACATTAAACGACCCAAAATAAAGGCTTCCATCCGACTGCTTATCAAAACGGTTAAAGGCAACAACCTCATCTTCAATCTTTAATACATACCACAGAGTGCCCTCATCCTGCATCTTCTGATCAAATGCCCCTATTACATAGGATTGCAATTCAGGATGCTCTTGATAATTACGTAAATAAATTTCTTTCATCCTTCCTATATCTTCTGGCTCTAGGTCTTTGCCTTGATATGCCCCAAAAAATAGACTTTCGAAATCTTCAATCGTGATCTTGTGTCCTGCGTCTCGTAACTCCTGAAGAATAATTGCAAAAACAGCAACATCCGCATGCTTTCCTTGTATTTCTCGAACAACGTTCTCAAAGTCAACATCACTGTCAAATTTTTCCCAAATTCCAGCTCCTCGCTCGAGCAACTTTCGTTCTATTCTATATCGTTCTTCTTGACTGCAGCCTTTATCACCACATAACCTATTTGATAATAATTCACTCAACAAGGCAACCTTATCCACAAACGAAGCGAAGGTTCGGAGTGTTATGCGTGCGTGAACTGGCCCCATCGCACTAATAATCTCTAACACCTGCCTTGGGTCAATATTACCAACCTGAGCCGTCATAAATACCTTGAATCCATCATCTCCATACATCCTAACAAACCCTTTTGCTGCATCCCTTTCCTCTTGTGTTGCATTTCGATAATAATGCAAGAATGAAAGCTGTTCGCGAAGAGAATAGTTGCTGAACCGCACATGACTATCTGCAAAAAAATCTGCCTCATGAAACTGAAAGTATTTTTGCTTAAACTCTTCAATGAGCTCTTCTCGTCGATCTCGCTCTTCTGGAGTGATTTCTTGAATATCAAAGAAAAGATCTTCAATCGTGAAGTCAACCACTTTTGCCTGCACGTACTCTTCTTGTGCATTTGTCGCTATGTCAGCTGTAAAATACTTTTGCAATTTTTCTTCCTCATCAAAAATACCGAGATCTCCTCTGTCTGATATGCGCTGAGCAAAAGATTTTGAAGAGTTAAATTCTCCCAAATCATATCTCGTATTCAAGTAGTCCAATCCTTCATCCGTAATTCCTAATCTTCCGGTTTCTATGAGCATGAGAAGTCGCGCCGACTCAATGCGAATAACCTCGTTTTTACTTCTGAGATTTTTAAGCAAAACTGATTTCATTAATTCCCGCGACGAGTCTTGTAATACATCCGCGGTATATCGCGTTAAGAGCCCAGGAGTTACCTGTACCATATCAAGAATAACCTCGATTGCTCGCTTATCTTTTACTTGCGAGAGGATAAAAATTAACCCTTCATTATTAATAATATAACCAGAGTCATGTATATATCGAGGGTTATATGAATAATCCTCTTCATAGTCATCTTTATTACTCGCTGGCTCATACCAAAAATCTGAATTCTCCGCACCACTTTGCACCGCCTTCAGACAACGCTGCACAAAGTTCAATACAGTATCTTCATTGTTTTCGATTTTATCACGTAGATCTTGGCTGAGAAACCTATCTTTTGCATAACGTACTTGACCAAACACTGCTTCCAACGAAAGAGCAATGAAATAATCAATTGGGGTATGGTATTCATCATTATCTTCCAAAAATAAAGCAGCTCCGATGCTATCAGCCTCAAGATTTTCAATAAAATCACCTAAAAGCTCAAGTTTTTGAGGGAAGCTCATGTCTTGCTCAAGAATTTCATAGAACTTCAGTCGCACTGCTGCAAATTCCATCCTTGCATACTGCTCTGATGTATATTCATCAGTTGTATCAGTATGCTTATCTAAATACCCTTCCATTTGGTGTATAAATACCCTAAGCTTACCGGCCTCACTACTTCCGACTTTATACTTTTCTTTTTCTTCAGATTTATTGAAATCACGCAACATAACAAATTCAAATTAGCATGTAAGCCAATGTTGTGCAATATCGCCCTCACCAATCCAACCGCTTCACCGTCTCCCAAATCTCAGTGGCGCCAAATGCTTCTTTGGTATAGTACCACCACTCCGCACCCCAGAGATACACACGCGATGGATTCACGCGGTAGGCATATTCAACATTTTTGAGCAGCTGCTTGGGCGACATGCTCAGATACTGCTCAGTGAGTGGTGTCGTCAGCGGGTCGCCGGGAAACCATGGCTCGGCCTGTAGTTCTGCTATCCAAAAATCATCCAAGTCTTGCCCTACCAAAAACGCCTTCACCCGATAGATTGAAGCCGGCATAAACCAGTAGCTCCAGTAGCCGTTGTACCCCGGCAACTTGGCAAGCGTCTCATTCCAGGTGATCCGATAGAGCGTTGATCCCAAAATATCCCCCCACAGCGCCTCAGGATACCAGGCTGATAACTCACCCGACACCGTCATCACAATCTTGCGATCATCAAGCGCGCGTACCAGGCTCACCTCATCTTGAATCAACTGTCGGTCAGGACGCGGACACTCGCCAAAAAACTCAAGAAGTGGTTCGTTTTCCACCTGCCAGTACTCCAACGCCGGGTGAGCCTTGTACCGATTCACCGTTGTAATCAACAACTGCTGCACCTTCACACTCAACACTTCACGCGGAACATCACGCACCCAGTCTGGAAAATGACATTCCGGCCAACGTGGTTGACGCATGCCCAATGTCAGCACGACGCGCGCGCCTCGCTTGTGTGCCTCGTCCATCATCCAATCAATGTCGGCAAAGTCATACTGCCCCTCCACGCGCTCTACCTGGTTCCAGTACGTTGGGATGCGCACATGACGCACACCCACCTCATCAAGTAAGGCGAGATATGCTGCGCGCCAATCAAGCCCCAGGCTTTGCGCGAAAGGTTTGGAAAACGTTATGCCAAGCTCAGGGCGACGATTAGGATCAAATGTTGCGAGTGCAATAAACGCATAACTCATCGCAACAATCAGTATCACAAATCCGGCGATAACCCATCGTCGCTTCGGTGAAACGTGCTGTGATTGTACTTGTTGTTTGTGTGCCATAGTTATCGTACGCCATGTCCGACAAAGCGAAGCATGTCATGTGAAATAGTATTCGTGCGGGCAATCTCGCCAAAGACTGTTCCTGATTTTTTGACCGTGCGGCGCAAGGTAGTGGCATGATAGCTGACGAGCCCAAATTGCGGATCATATCCCTTGTCCCATTCAAAATTATCAATGAATGACCAGTAAAAATACCCACGGACATCAACACCAGCATGAATAGCCTTATACACCTCCTGGAGATATGATATCAGATAGCGCACACGAATGTTATCATTGCGCGTCGCAATGCCATTTTCCATGATATAGATTGGCAATCCATAGTCTGCCATATCAATGATGGCCTCGTACATCCCCTGCGGGAAAATCTCCCACCCCAGGTCAGAGCGGTCAATGCCTTTATTCACATCAAGTGCCTGCACGATCAGATGACGCTTTTCTTTGCCGCTCGCAAGACGCTGATACAGGTAGTAATTGATACCGATATAATCATGAGCGCCCTTTGTCTTATCAAAAAACCAATGGTTCCACACCTTATCTGAGATAAATTCTTGCAGCTGTCCAAAGAGCGAGTGTCGACGGTGTGATGCGGCGATAATGATTGATTTCGCAATGCCAACCTGTATCTTGGGACGCTCCTCTTTGATCATCTCATACGCTCGTCGGTGCGCCTTGGCAAGCCGGCGCATACAACGATAGGTTTGAAACAGCGAATTTTTGGCAGGTGGCCACTCGCCGTTGAGATATGCTTGCGTCGCATACACCATCGGTTCGTTGAAGGTGACACAGATGTCGATATACTTTCCATACTCCTTGAGCACCAACGCCACAAATCGCTCCCAGTCAGCAAGTGCGTCTTTGTGCAGCCATCCCCCACGCTGAAAAAACCAATAGGGCACCGTGAAGTGGTTGAGCGTTACCACAATCTTCATGCCGCGCTTACGCAACTCTTCAAAGACGTGGTGATAGTGCTCAATATGCAATGTATGGTAGTTATTACGGTATGGCTCGATACGTGACCACTCAATTGAGAGGCGGTGCGCGTTCGTATGCAGCTCATCCTCCATAAGCTTAAAATCCTCCTTGTATCGTCGATAATGATCAGGACCCATGCCTGATTTTTGTCCTTTGAAAATAGTGCCCTCCTGTTTTTCGAACCAGTGCCAATCGTTAAACTCATTGTTCCCTTCCACCTGATGTGCGGACGTTGCCGTCCCCCACAAAAATCCTTTGGGAAACACCAAATCATCATGCGTGTGAACCGCATGCGCGTGCGCTCGTTGTAAAATTTTTTCTTCAAACTCTAATTTTTTCGCCATACCTACATCGCTAAAAATACCAGTCCTGTCATGATCAAGATCATGGCCACGACTTTTTCGATCACACTACGCCGTGTTGCGGCCTCACGAACTTCCGGCACAAACCGTCCAATCACTGCCGCAAGTATGAAGATAAAGACGTACTGTAATCCCTGCATGGCGTTCACGAGCGTAACTGATCCCGCATCAATCGCAAGATTGAGTAAAATGAAGCCGCATGCACCGATTACCTGATTAGTCATGATGAGTCCTTTTGATTTTGACTGCTCCTGCTGTGGCGCCTTGATATCCGCTACAATCAGCTTTCGCCACGTCGGCACAAGCAGTAATCCAAGCGCCGCAAGGACTGCCCCCATACGCATCCAGAAAAATCCCGCAATAAACGATTGTTGCGTATACACGAGATCGGTTCCCACAAAGGTGAGTGAAAAGAGCAATCCGGCAATCAGCGCAATACGAATATATGAGTTGGTGCGCTGCTTGCGCACTGAGCGAACAACCGCTTCTGAACTTAACACCGCCATACCGGCAATCAAGAAAATAAATGCGAACAGTTCGTTCATATCCAAACGTTCCCCCAAAAAAAGGTATGAAAGTGCAAAAGTGTAGATCGGCAAACTGCCGCCAATGAGCGTTGCAACGCGCGTCGTCTCACCGCGCAAAAAACCGGCGTACATCACGTACAGAGAGATGATAAATCCAGCACCGACGAGCAGTGAGAAGAGCAGTTCTCCCATCGCTGGGAGCGTCACCCCAAATGGAAGGAGGACGATCGCTAGAATGCCCAAAAATCCTACGTAAAACGCGTAGATTGCCGGCGCCTTGAGATACTTCGTCAAGACGAGCTTATCAATAATATTAGCAATTGCCGTGAAAAAATATGAGGCAACTGCCAAAGAAAGCCATGTCATACCTGTAGTATAGCAAAAAAAGAGGCGGAAGCCTCATTTTATGACTTCCGCCCGCTACGTAACTGCTGTATTTCCTCTTTGAGCTCTTTCATCTTAAGTTCACGATCAATCATGAGGGCATTTAACTCCTCGAGCTCCTCTATTTTTGCCTGTGTCTGCTGCTCAGCAAGCACGCGACTCGTAATATTAACATGCATCACCACCGCACCCTGACGAGCATCATCAAAACGGACCGGTGCCGCCTGCACCACAAACCAACGCTGCTTGGTTGGCGCATGACATGGATATTCCATCTCAAATAAGCGCTGCTTACCGGTGATGACTCCCTGGATCCCATCGGCAATCTGCAGCGCTTGGTCGCGCTCCATGCCTTTAGTTGCTCGAGTAATCTCAAGATAATTATCTCCTAGTGTATAATCAGCATCATCCAAATCATTATGTCGTCCAAAACTCTTCCACTGCTCATTCACAAAAACAATATTTCCCTCGTTATCAATCACCGCAATACTCACGGGCATCCGATTAATAACGCGCTCTAATTCATTGGTTGTCAGTTGTGTTTGCATGTACCTAGTATAGCATATAAATTGAAAAGAGGGGGTGTGCTGCACCGCCCTCTTCTCTGTATGACGCGTTTTATGCGTCGTAATCCCCCGCCAGCATCTCATCCTCATGTGGATAATCATATTCATCCAAGGATGGGTGGTGCACCAAGCCCGTCGTGTCGGGGCAGGTGTATCGCAGGCGTTGCGTCAACCAGTCAGTTGAGAGCTTGCCGCCGCGCTGATGAGCCGCGCACATGACGTCGTAGGTAAACTCCCGAAGCTCGACATACATGTTGTATTCGGCATCAAATACCCTGCCGTCAGGTGCCGCATGTACGAGCATTCGACGCGCAATGAGCGGCTCAAGAAAGAGCCGTGATGCGACGGCAATGAGCTGCTCTCGCGTCATTGCGTCACGCGCTTGCGCTAACTTACCTGACATGGTTCGTGAAACACGGAATTGTTGAAGGTGCATAGAAGGTCCTCCCTTGTGCAAAGCTCGATTGGTTGTCCTTTCGGTTGCAAGATGATGATTGAGCTACGTCCTCACCTTGGTGGTTATGTTCCTGATGCTTTCTTTTGCCTCCCAGCCTCAGTTGTTTCACCATATCGCTAGTTTCTCAAACCCCTCCGATGTTGTCAACCATCAGTCCCATCACAAAACCCGCGTTGCCGCGGGCTCTGCATATGTACTATTCAAGCTCAATCGGTGATCGCTGCCATGTGTCAAAGACAAATCGATCCATCATGAAGCTGCCGGTCTGGGCATCAAAAATTCTCAACTGCGGCCCTCCCTTGGTCATCGGTGCCGTCGCAAAGTAGCGCTGCCCCTCAGTCGTCATGCCTGTGGTGAGTGCAACGCCGCCGGCAAAGCGCGCGTCATACACAAAGAGTTCGTAGACTTGCTCGAAGTCGTCGGTCACACGATATGCTTTCACGTGTGGCCCCCCGCCAACACGCGGCGCCACAATGAGCAAGGGGTCTGTTCCTGAGACGAGGCTCATATTGACACCACCGGTAAATGAATCGTGGTACATCTGCTCTGATCGTGTTTGACGCGCCAAGCAACGATATTCTTCTTGTATATCGCAGACATAGACGCGCGCGAGTGCTTTATACCCCGCCTTTGGATAGGTTACGATCTCCTGTATTCCATCATTGTTGATATCGCCGACAATCACCCCAAGATCAGCAACGGCCAACTTACCATACGGGAAGATTTTATCATACACACTCCACGGCTGCGTCATGCGTTGCGGACCATAGTACTGTTCACACGCTGTCGTAAGGTCATCGCAAAAATGATGAATACGAATTTCCGCAAGCCCCCCAATAGGCATCGTCAACAACTCATCACGACCATCGCCGGTCACATCGCCAGCCGCTAATGACACCCCTCCATCAAAACGCTCAAAGGCGATAAATTCATCATGCACGACAAATGGAGTCGCTGCCGTCGCGTCATAGCGATAGATTTTAACAGGTCGAGCGGGTCCTTGCTCTGGTGCCGATGCCCAACGCGGCGCAACGGCAAAGAAACGTTCAAATGATTCATGCGCATACAAGCTCAGTGGCTGCACGATCACGCCATGCGTAAACGCCTCATCATACGCCTGCACCTCACCCATCAGAGTCTCGTCGTCACGGAAAATGCGGATTGTGCTACCTCCCTCGCGTTGATATACCAATGTTTCTAAGCGTCCATCTCCAGTGAGATCCGCACGCGCACTACCCGGTGCATAGCGTTCTTCAAATGGAATCAACGTCTCCCCCGGCAACCCCTCTGACACGTTCACGCTCGTGACATACGGCTCACCTGCTGTATTCTGAGAAGCAACCATGACTGTTGTGGCTTGGCTCGTTGCGGTGGCATATGCCGTCCCCAAGGTTGTTGATTTTCCGTTTGCGGCAATGCCCAGCACCGTGTAATAATTTCGGTTCCGCGGTAGAATCGGCGCTACAGCAAAAATTGCTTCCGTCTGACCTTCAAGTGCCATGCGTCCAACCTCTGCTCCAATAAGGCGCTCCACCGGTGATGCATACGCTACCAGGTCAGTTATATCGGCGGGAATGTCCGTAACGCGAAGTTCAATCGAGATTCCATTGCCCATGTCACGAGCACTCACGCGTCCCGGCTGCGTCTGCGCATTACTTTCAAGCCACCACACGCCGGCACCGGCTGCGATAATGACAAGCAATATAAAAAATGAAGTAATCTTGTTCATGCCTTATTTTTTCACCATGACATAAATGCGTCCCGCAAAGTCGTCAGTAACATAAATCTCACCATTTTTCCCGACCATCACATCAACCGGTCTGCCACGCACCGAGTCGCCACGCAAAAAGATGTCGAGGAGATCTTCTTGCCCTCGTGGCTGCTGATGTTCATCCATATCAACACGTACTACTTTATATCCCACCGGTACGGTTGAATTCCATGAACCGTGTTGAGCAATCAACACGTCTCCAAAAAATTCAGGAAACATGCTGCCGTTGTAAAATGCCAGCCCGAGCGGAGCAACATGCGCACCCATCTCCCATAGTGGTGCTTTGGTTTGTGTGCAATCAAAGTTACCCTCAAATGATTCGTCGCGCACCTGGTTGCCATAACAGTACGGCCATCCATAGTGCGCGCCTATTTCAATTCGATTCAATTCTTCGGGTGGAAGCTGATCGCCGAGCCAGTCGCGCCCATTATCAACACCGTACAATGCCTGGTCAAACGGCGACTGTTCAAAATCAACGGTATTACGCAATCCAGTTGCTATAACTTCTTTGTTGCTCCCGTCCAGATTAAATCGCAAAAGAGCGGCGCGGTTTTCATTCCGCTCAACACAGACATTACATGATGAACCGACAGTTACATACAGCTGGTCATTGATAATTTTCAGCGTGCGTGTGAAGTGTCCGCTGTTATCCGTGAGATTAGTAATAATCACCTCATTACGATCAAACCCATACCCTTCGTGCACATTGCGCAACACGCGCACCTTATCGGTTTCAGCGATATACAGGTCAGTACCGTGAAACGCGACCCCGTGTGGATTATTAAGGTTACCAATAATCAATTTTTTCTCGTCAGCGACATAATCCCCATCCGTATCAATAATGGCATACACGGCACTTGCTTTAATGTCAGATACGACAATGTTGCCATAGGGATCAAGTGTCATCATACGTGGCTTACTGAGTTGGCTGTAGTATACCTGCACGACCGTCTCCAACGGCTGCCCGCCTGCGTCACCTCCTTGGTTGTGCTCAATGTCAGAAAAGGGCACATCAACCTCCTGCACGGTAATTTGTTCGTCAAATCCTCCTTGCACGGTAGGGTCCAGTTCAAATGACTCCTCTGTTTTTACCGCAATGGGTTCTTCCAAAAAAGTATAGTCCGCCTGCTGATTCCACGGCAAAAAGAGATGTTGAGAAAAGAAAAAATACGCAACGCCCAATACGGCAGCGATAACCACAATAAATGAAATAATAAACGCAAGTGTCTTTTGCATAGGTCTATTGTAACAGAAAAAAGGATAAACAAGAAAAGGATTCGGGCCGACGCAGAGGTAATCCTCCCAATCAACCCAAATCCTTTTCCGTCATGCTCTTATTGCTTAATCGGCATGATGATATAGAGGTAGTCCTGCTTTGCTACCGTCTGCGCGCCATCAAGCGTTTCTGCGGGACGCAAGGCGCACGGACTCCCCCCTTCATTCATCTGAAAGACGATGGCAGTACTATCCATCTGATTGAGCCCATCCATCATAAACTTATAGTTGAGCACGATTGAGTTGTCTTTCCCTTCAAGTGCCGCATCAATCGTGGTCGTACTCTGCCCCAGCTGCGCGTTCGTCGCAGAGACCGTCACGCCGGCAGCAGTACATTCAACCACAACATCAAAAACTCCCAGTCGTGAAAAGAGCGATGCCGTCTTGACCGCCTTGAGTAATTCAGCGCGATCAATGATGACCTGCGTTTCGTAACTATTGGGGATGATTTGCTGATACGCTGGATAGTTACCTTCGATCAGACGAGAAACAAGCTCGACATCGTTGTAGGTAAATGATACTTGATTATCTTGAAAGGCAATCGTTACCATCTGATCGTCGTTCTGTTCCGCGCCTCCCAATGCCCCCAGCATGCGCTGTAATTCACCAAGCGCGCGTGACGGCACGATCACCGTGCGCGACTCAACGCCGTTACATTTGATTGACTTCTCGGCTAATCGATAACTGTCAGTTGCCGCCATGATCAAGCTGCCGTTTTCAAACTTCATAAAAACACCTGAGATTTCAGGACGTGTTTCCGAATGCGATACCGCAAAAAGCACCTGCCCAATTGCTTCACTCAAATCAGCAGCCTTGCACGTAAACGGATTGGCGTCTTGTACGTTTGGAATGAGCGGAAACTCATCGTCCGCATTTCCCTTCATCTTCGTCTGTGATTTTTCTGACTGGATGTGCAAAGCGTCATCACGAAGCTCAACATCAACGGTATCGGTAGAAATGAGATTCACAAAATCGCTCATCAAGCGAGCTTGTACGGTATACGCACCCTCCTGATCAACGCGACCGCGAATCAAACACGTGATTCCCATTTCAAGATTGGTCGTGCTCAAACGAATCGTCCCCTTGTCCGCCTGAATGCGCACGTTATTGAGAATTGGCAAGGTCGTATTTTTTGAGGCAATATGTGCCACCAAACTCAACCCCTTGCTCAAATTTTCCTGTGTGCTGGTAAACTTCATGTGAATAGACGTTATGCGGATAATTAGTATCCATTCGTATATTAGTATCTTTACATTGCGTACAACTTCTCCTTAATCTGCTCGATTTCGCGGCGGAGTTTTTCGTTTTCCTGGTAATCTTTTTCGATCTTGTTGCATGCATGCATTGCGGTGGTATGGTCACGTCCGCCGAGCTCTTGTCCAATGGTTGGGAATGAGCACTCCATCTCAAGGCGCATCAAGTACATAGTGATTTGGCGCGGGATTACGAGATTTTTGCTGCGACACTTGCCCAAAATATCATCGATCGTCACGTCGTAGTAGGACGTCACGGTGTGCAAAATGTCTTTCGTCGTCAGCACCTTCTTTTGCAAGTTCGTCGTGATGGTTGAGAGTACCTGCTTGGCAACATCAACGGAGAGCACTACGTTATTAAGCTGGTGATACGCGATCAAGCGGTTGAGTGCGCCCTCAAGTTCGCGCACACTGCTTGAAATATTGTTAGCGATATAATCCAAAATATCGTCAGAAAGATTGTACTTCTTCTCGATTGCTTTCATTTTCAAAATCGCCTTGCGGGTTTCAAGGTCGGGCTGTGAAATATCGGCAATCATACCCCATTCAAACCGAGTCTGGAGACGATTTTCCAATGCCGGAATTGATTTTGGCGGACGGTCTGATGAAATCACCACCTGCTTGTTTGCCTGATGCAGAGCGTTAAAGGTATGAAAAAATTCTTCCTGCGTTCCTTCTTTGCCCGCTAAAAATTGAATATCGTCAATCAGCAAAACATCAACTGAACGATAGATGTCTTTGAAACTTGATGCTTTACCGCTCTGTACTGAGCCGATAAAATCATTCGTAAACTTTTCACAGGTAATGTAGAGCACGCGCTTGGTGGCGTCTTTGAATGAGACATAGTTACCAATTGCTTGCAGCAAATGGGTTTTTCCCAACCCCGTATTTCCGTAGATGAAG
>CAYRMM010000010.1:0-13145 GCA_964425425.1 uncultured Gammaproteobacteria bacterium
GCTCTTGGCCAAGGAAGAGAACACGATGCCAAAGCTGGGCGACGAGGTAAAAGGTACGGTTATTACTGCCTCTAAATCAGAGGTCAAAATCGACATCAACGGTGTATTGACCGGTGTTGTCCGCGGTCGTGAGCTCTTTAATGAGTCTGACGAATACGCAAATCTTAAGCCTGGCGACGAAGTTGAAGCAACCGTTGTTGAGCTGGAAAATGAAAATGGTGAAATTGAATTATCATTCCGCTACGCAGGACAATTACGCGCGTGGGAAAACATTTTGACTGCAAAAGAAAAAGGCGACGTCAAAGTGGTCAAAGCAATCGACGCCAACAAGGGTGGTTTGCTGGTCCGCATGGGCTCAATCAAAGGATTTTTGCCTGTCTCTCAGTTAACACCGGAGCACTATCCGCGCGTTGAAGGTGGTGACAAGAACAAGATTCTTGAAGTCCTCAAGAGCTACATCGGTAAAGACTTCCAGGTGAAGGTCATGGATGCTGACGAAAAAGAAGACAAACTCATCGTCTCTGAAAAGATGGCGTGGGAAGAAAACCAGAAAGAGGTGATGTCGCAATATGAAGTTGGTCAGACAATCTCAGGTAAAGCGACTGCCGTTACTGATTTCGGAGTCTTTGTAGAGTTTGATGAAAAAATGGAAGGCTTAGTGCACATCTCTGAACTCGCATGGCAACGTATCGATGATCCACGCGAATTGGTGAAGGTGGGTGATAAGATCGATGCCAAAATTATCAACATCGACGGCACCAAGATCTTCTTGTCTATGAAGGCGCTCATCGCTGATCCATGGCAGAATGTCGCAGAGAAGTACAAAGTCGGCGACGTTGTCGACGGTAAAGTGCTCAAGGTTAACCCGTTTGGATTGTTTGTCGAACTCGATCAAGATATCCACGGCTTGGCACACATCTCTGAACTCTCTGATAAGCCAATCAGCAATATCAACGACTTTGCCAAAGAAGGGCAGGTTATGACATTCAAGATTGTCTCAATCGAACCAAAAGAACACCGCCTTGGTCTCTCGATCAAAGCAATGAACGAAAAAGCTGCTCCAAAGAAAGAAGCTCAGGAGGAAGCAGCACCTGTCGAAGCGTAAGCAGCACAGGTATACCAAAAACATCCGCTCGACTGAGCGGATGTTTTTATTTGTTCAGCAATTTAACGGAAGTGTCGATAAACTGACGAATGAAGATGACGATGGCCTGTGGATCATGGCATGCTAATTCATACAGCTTATCAAATACCTGCTGGTTATACTCTCCCGGTAGACGCGCAAGCAACTCAAGTTGCTGTTTGAGTTTATCGGGATTTTCAAGGTCAGAACGATCAATCAAAATTTTCAGATCTTCCAGTACTTGCATGGCTATCCTTTAAAGGCCCGTAAAAAATCATAGAGCTGGTTGTCGTCAAGCTGCTCTCGGGCAACACCCGCAAAATCCTGTCCGAGGAAACGCGCCGCAATATCAACCTTGCCTTCCGGTGTCGGTGTCGCGTAAAAATCATCTTTGGTATACGAAGATAATTGTTCTGGGTTCATCATAGCGATATGGTGTCATGAGTATATGGGTATTGTAGCAAATTTCTGAGATTCTGCGAAAGATTACGATCTGTAGTATACTTACACTACCGTCGTTTACTCATAACTCGACCTCATGAAGATTACTTTTTTTGGCGGCGCCAAGACCGTCACGGGTGCCAACTATCTCGTGGAATGTGGCACTTCACGCATTCTCATTGACTGTGGGCTTTTTCAGGGGACGCCTGAGCTTGATTTTTTGAATACGGAAGAGTTTCAGTACAATCCCGCTGAGATTTCCCATGTCTTCATCAGCCACTCGCATCAAGATCACTGTGGGCGTATCCCCAAGCTGGTAAACGAAGGTTTTGCCGGCGAAATTATCGCAACGCCGCCGACAATTGACATGATGTCAGTAGCACTGGAAGACTCGGCGCGTCTCATTGATCAGCACTCCGAAGAATCAGGCTTCCCCCCTATTTACACGATGAAGGACGTGAAAGCTTCTCAAAAATTAATGCGGCCACATCCATACGGGGACACGATCACGGTCAGCGAGCATATCGAGGTCACCATCCTCAACGCCGGACATATTCTAGGTTCTGCCATGTACAGCGTGAAGCTGACGGAGGGTGACAAACAGCGCATTGTTTTGTTTACCGGCGATATCGGTAACCATCCGGCACCACTCCTACCCAAACACTCAACGGTTGAACATGCTGACTACGTTGTCATTGAATCAGCATACGGCGACCGTCACCATGAAAGCATTGAAGAGCGTCAAGCGATCTTGGAAAAAACCATCAAAGACGTCATTTGGAACAAAGGCGTCTTACTCATCCCCTCGTTTGCGATTGAGCGTACGCAAATTTTGCTCTATGAAATTAATCATCTCGTTGAAAACGGCCAAATCCCCCCAGTTCCTATCTACATCGATTCGCCGCTTGCCATCAAGATGACGCGCATCTACCAAAAATATTTTAACTACTTCAACCAAAACATCAAAGATATTATCGCCTCAGGTGACGATATTTTTGACTTTCCGGGTCTGACTTTTACCGAAAGTAAAGAGGAGTCAAAACGCATTAATGATGAACGTCCTCCCAAGATCATCATTGCAGGATCAGGCATGAGCACAGGCGGACGCATTCTCTTTCACCAGCAACGCTATCTCAAGGACTCAAACAATTGCATCCTTTTTGTGGGTTATCAGGCTGAGGGAACCTTAGGCCGCAAAATTTTTGAAGGCACTCCGGTTGTTGATATTTTGGGTGTGCCTACCAAGGTTAAAGCGCATATCCGCGCCATCGGCGGCTATTCAGCTCACGCGGATCAACAACAACTCACGGATTTTGTGCAGGAAATTCAGTCTCCCGTCAAATGCGTCTACATCGTACAAGGAGAATATGACGCGAGCTTTGCGCTCAAACAAAAAATTGAGAAAGATCTCTCAATTGATGCGCATGTTCCAAAATTTGAAGAGACGATTGAGCTCGCGTAGCTTCAATCACAAAAGAGGCTCGCGCCTCTTTTTGTGTATACTTTATTTTTTGGCCAAGAGATTCATGACGCCGTTAAACAATCCAAGAATCAGCCCAAAGAGCACCGCCCACCAAAAATTTGCGATATCAAATCCCGGTACAATCCAGTCCGCGAGCAAGATTAATGAAGCATTAATCACCAACGTGAATAATCCAAGCGTCATAATGTTAATCGGCAACGTGAGCACCACCAAAATCGGCTTGAGCAACGCATTAATCACCGCCAATACAACTGCGACGGCAAGGGCAACACCAAACCCAGTCACGGCAACACCGGGAAGGATGAGGGCAACGACATAAATTAAGAGTCCGCCTAAAGCGAGTGTGAGAAGTAATTCCAACATAGTGTACTGTTACATAATCATATAGTGAGTATAGCAAACAAAACAGCGTCCGGCCACTTGGATCGGACGCTGTACATATGATTATTCTTCTGAAGTTTCTTTGGTGAGCGTCACGACACCCGTCGATCCACCTCTGCGTAAAAATCGTACTGAGTAGTCAATCGATGCTTCTGTCTCAGAAAAGGTTCCCGTTCCTTCAACCAAATCAACGCGAGTCAGCGGAATACGTGCTCCTGAAATAGCAATGGTATAGTCAGGCGTCAGGTGTACATTCACGTCTCCAAAAACATAGTCATTACTCACGGTAAAGAACGCACCTTCTTCATTATACACGCCACGTGTCGTGCGAGGCTCAGGATTAATCCACCCAAAGACATATCCTTCCAAATCATAGGTCACATCGACATATCCGTCTTCATGCACATCAACATCAACGGTCATCGTTCCTGACGTATCAAAGGTCTCGTTCGTCCATCCTCCAACCCATCGACCCTCGTATGGCAGTAACGCTTCGTACAGACTCTGTTGCATCTCTTCAGGCGCTGGCGTATGAGGGATATTCTCCTCCTCTGCTTCATTAATAGAGTTGAGCATGATCGTCACCCCGGCAACGATACTGAGCACGATAATAGCGGCCGCCACGTATAAAAGCCACATTCGCTTAAAATGCGAAGGTTCTTGAGTTTCTTTGTGCTGTGAAGTTTCCAGTTCCTGCATAGTCTCGTGTTTTCAACTGATTATATCGCCACCTTAAAGAAAAGTTGCGGTAGTGTCAAGAGATGAAAAAGGATGCTCCAACGGTGGAGCATCCTAGTGCAGCAGTGCAATTTCCAGCTCGGCAGCAAAGGCTCGATAGTCAGCCTCGCTACCACCACGCCCCAGGATCGCGTTGCGAACGATATGCAGGAGTTCTTGGGGGGTGCGCTGATGAGTACGAATGAGCGTGATGTAGTGCTGCTGGGCGACATCGACCTGATTGCGATACGCCGCCATGCCAAGCTCAGTGATGAGCTGATCGTGGTCATGTGTCATGAGCACTTCCTCCTCTGTTGTGAGCATAGCATCCTCAGATAAAAAGGCAAGATGTTGATGAGTTCGTTCGTAGACAAGCGACATGCTCATGGCCTTCATTTTCCCTGAATTCTTCCCTGTTTGTGGATATATCTGTCACGCGATCACTGACAAAAAATGTTCGTGAAAACACTCGCCACTCAGCGTGTCAGTCGTTATAGTGCAAGTATCAATCATAACGAGGGGATATGATCTATCAGCAACTTGCTCGCATACTTTTGCTCGCGCTCATAGCGCCACGCATCGTCATTGCCCAAACGGCACCGACCATTGCGATCACTGAAATTGGGGCGCATGAAACATCAAACAACGAATGGGTTGAGATTTACAATTACGGATCAGCCTCAGTTGATCTCACCGGGTGGAAGTTTTTTGAAGACGATATCAATCACGGCATCAGCGCTCCAAGCGACGAGATGGTGCTTCCTGCCGGCACGTATGCCATCATCGCCGACGTTGCCGACAACTTCCTCGCCGCACATCCGCAGTTTGACGGCATCGTTTTTGATAGCGCCTGGACGACACTTTCACTGAGTGGTGAGGCTATTGGACTCAAAGATGCTCAAGGAGCAATCATCGAACTCTTTACCTACCCGGAGGTTGGAAAAACATCATTACAACGTCAAGCGCATGACAGCGATGAATGGAGCGACCATCCCGATGGCGATAGTGCCGGCGCTGCAAATGTATTTGCCTCTGAAGCATCCGCAAGCACGCCTCTCGAACAAACCATAACGACACCAAACTCGACGCAACCATCACTTGCGTATCGCGACGTGCTCATGACTGAGCTCGTCGCTGACCCACTACCTGATGAAAAAGAATGGGTTGAGCTTTTTAACCCGGGTTCAACTGATATCCAACTGGATGGTCTCGTGCTCGTGGAAGAGTCCGGCAAGCCAGTCACCCTCACGGGTACTCTCAAGGCGGGGGCATATCATGTTCATGAATATTCATCAGCAAAACTCAATAATAGCGGGGACACACTGACGCTGGAGAGCGCGGCGGGTGTCTTAATTGATCGCGTGGCATACGGAACCTCAAGTATGGACAACCTGCCCGCACCCGAAGAAGGGCAGAGTCTTGCGCGTGCGCAATCGGGTGAATGGTATGTCTCTAACACAATCACCAAACAGGCTGCTAATGTTATCTCTCAAGAAATTGTCATCGAGGGCGGCGATTCACCAATTACATCGCAAGCGCCACAGGCACAACCGTCGATCGTTTTTAACGAAGTCTATGCAAATCCCATTGGCAGCGATCGATTTCATGAGTTTATTGAATTCAAAAACCCGCTTGACACCCTTGTGGTAATGGAAGGATGGGTGCTCAAAGATAACGATAACGTACGCTTTGTCTTTCCCAAGGTGACGCTCCTCCCCAACGAACTCTTCGTCGTCGAGCGACGCTATTCAAACCTTGCTCTTGATAACACGGGTGATACGCTCACGCTCTTGAATGAGAAAAAAGAAGTTGTAACAACGCTCACCGTGCCGGCAATGCTCACCGAACATCAATCATACCAAAATATTGACGGCGTGTGGGAACTGACCTCACAGCCGACCAAGGGTGAGGAAAACATGTTTTACCCGCTCAATACGGCACCCGTCCTGCGAGCAACCTGTACTCAGACAATTCTTGTGCATGAACCTTTTACCTGCGATGCGTCAGACAGTTACGATCCACTCAATGACCCGCTCATCTTCGAGTGGCGTCTCAGCACCGTTGACAATACCACCGTCAGCACAAGTAGTGATGACGTAGCAACCTTTACGATTACCGAGCCAATCAAACATGAGCTCACGCTTTCGTTGTTTGACGGCATTCATACAACAACCGAAATTATTCCACTCAACATCACGACGCCGTTGCGCATCGCAAATGCGTCGACAGACGAGACTCAATCAGCGGCCACACCAACAACTCCCAAAAAAAGTATCGATCATGCCCCACCGCAACTTCCTGAACCGATTGATAAAACTTCCGAAAAAACTTTGACGGTACCTGAGGCTCGTATCGAGCCGGAGCCGCTCAACATAGCAATCAGCGATGAACGCCCTGATCGCCGCTACCAATTTGGTGCGGCACTGGCGATTATCGCGCTTGCACTGGGTATTGTGCTGCGCATGCGCACACTCGCCCAGGCTCGTGCTCCTTCGCGCACACCCGCGGGTACGCGACCGGCACACGAGCGTCCACCCTCTCAGTTCTATTCATTAGAGTAACAAACCTATGGCTACCACAAAATATAAAGATATCTTGGATACCTTTACCGAGAGCTTTCCGCTCTTACAAAAAGTCTACGAAGTCTACGAGCAGTCTCCTGCGGTCTCGCAAGATCAGGAGAATACCCTGCGTCGTTCAGTTGAGATGACGACGCTAGAAATCCTTGAGCTTATCGTGATCGCTTCTCGCCAAAGCTACGAAGCAAAAAAGGATACCTTGCGCCAAGCGCTCAACAAGCTGGATACACTTAAAGTGTTTGTGGACTTGGCAGCGCAAACCGGTGTCATGTCTGACAAAGATGCTGACACCTTATCAGAATCAGTGCAAAACGTCGGCAAGATGATCGGCGGTTGGGTCAAAAAAGTTCACGAGAACACCAAGCAGTCCGCATAACACGAAGCAGAGTATGCCGTGAGGGGGCGGCATGTCCTTGCAAACAAAAACTGAGTGTCGTCTTCGACGCTCAGTTTTTGTTATCTGCGTGTCTTGAAAATAATGACGTCTTCGGGTACTATTACCCCATATTCACTACGCCGCGGTGGTGGAATTGGTAGACACGAGGGACTTAAAATCCCTTGGCAGTAATATGCCGTGCGGGTTCAAGTCCCGCCCGCGGCACCACATCGTACATTCGAATATAATAATAACAAAAACCACCCTCTTGTCACTTCGAACTCGTCGAGAAGTCTTTTGAATGAAAAAGCTCTCCCCCGTTCGATATGGTAAGTGGGTGGTTTTTGTATTCAACGGGCGGGACTTCGTCCCGAGGGCTCGGCCGCTCCTACGAAGCACGGCCTCGCCCGTTCGCAGGTGACGAAAGCAAACAGCTTTGCTTTCTGTGCTTCGCGCCACCTGCTCACTGCGGCACACCTTGTACATTCGAATACAATAATAACAAAAGACCACGCTCAGCGTGGTCTTTTGTATTTGAGTGAGCAGCTGCCCCTCCTTCGCACATGCGTGCTTCGGACGGGTAAACCGGGTTTTGAGAATCGTCTATTCCCAAGTTTTCTTCGTGAGCAGCTGACCGGGGTCGAACCGGCGGCCTCTTCCTTGGCAAGGAAGCGTTCTACCACTGAACTACAGCTGCGTATGTTGTAAGTGTTGATATAGTACACGACGGATATAAAATTTTCAAGGGGGTGATGTGACTGCGTCACGGACCATGGTAGATGGTTAATGGTGGATGGGGTCAATCTTCTCCGTCATCCTGAATGATTGAGTGAGCTGAGCATGCGAGTAACGCCGAGTATGCGGTGCGAAACGAAAGCATGAGGGATCTGGAGAAGATTCAAACCCCATCGTCAGCCCAAAGATCTCTCCCCGTCATACGACGGGACAGGCACGCATAGCGTTGAGATGACGATGGAGACGTCCTTTCACGGCGCCTCAGGAGCAGGAAGAGCGTAATAAAAAAGGCCCCGGACACTCCACAAGGAAGTGCCGGGGCAAGGGACTGAAACCGTCTGGTTACTGAAGGAGGACGAGACCGTCCTTGTTCACCAGTCGGCAATTGGACCAGGTGCCGTTGCTGTTGGGCGTGCCGACGACGCGAACACGGAGATTGCCTCCGCTCGCGCCGTTGGTCACCCAGTGGTCAACCACCCCGTCACCGTTGGTATCGTACGAGGTCGACAGCTTGAACTGCTGTCGATTCGTACAATCCGGTGCCAGGATGACCACGTTGGGGTCCGTGCGGATCCCGGTGCGGTCGGCCAGTTCGATCCCCCAAGCATTGGAGGTGAACTGCCAGTTGAAGATCAGGTCTTCACCTTCGGTGTAGACGTAATACTGACCTTCCACCAGGCTGGGATCCCAGTCCCAGAACGCCGGGTCATGCGCCGGATCGGGAAAGCTGGTCTGTACCGCATAGAAGCGGTTGACCGTGCCTTCCCACGAAAACCCCAGACGCATTTGCCCCGACAACACCGGATCATCCGGATCGTCGGGCGGCGGCGGGGGCGGCGTTCCACCTGTGAAGGTGGTCTGCCAGTCCAGGTTCGCCGCGTTCGCCACGAACGGCGCCACGTGATACGCATCGATACAGGCCCGATGCGTATCATGGTACGAGTAGCCCCCGAAGTGGAGGCACGCCAACTCGCCGTCGAGGGTAATCAGGGGTGAGCCCGAGTTACCTGCGTCGGAGTTGGCGTCGTGGTGGATGAGATAGGTATCGTCATCCACCCAGTAGTACCCGATTTGGCGAGCCGTGTCGAACGACACGATCTTGCCAAAAGCGCCGTGAAACACGTGACCAAGCGGGTAGCCGATGATCATGAGCTCCATGCCGTGCACCAACTCGGTCGAGTCGGCGATGGGCAGCGGCGTGCGATCCTGCGTGTCACCACGCAGTAGGCACAGATCCCGCTCGGGCAGAGTCGCATACTCGACTACCCTGCCCCCGTGATTAAACACCATGTCACGGCCGGTGCTGTCCTTGGACGGGAACTCCAACACGATTGCGTTGTAGTCCTCTTCCAAGTTTTCGCACACATGGTAGTTGGTCAGGATCAGATCCTTACCAACGATCACGCCGGTACCGTGCCAGAGCTTCTTGTCCAGCTCACCGGTCTGCGTCGTGGTGTACGCGTTGACGCGGGGGACCGAAGCCACCCACTCACTGTACCACGACGCATAGTCGATACCGCCGTCCACGCCATCGGTGATCTGCACCGAAGTTCCATCGTCACACTGGACAAACTTTCCTTCGGTACTCGTCACGACGGTGCAGGAACTGCCGGGCTCACCGGAGGTGAGGGGCACCGAGAACTCGGTGCAGACAGCCTCGAGCTGGCCGTCACGCTCCTGAATGGTGCAGGCGGCCTGCTCGCCTTCGAACTGGTCGGGGACGCAGTTCCCGTCTTCGTCGACGGGGTGGTCCTCGACGTCTTCGTAGTCGTGGCCGAGCATCTGCTCGACCGCGTTGCTGAAGCAGTCGCCGTCGAAGTCCTGCAAGGACCCGTCGACGGTTACCGTGGTTTCCGGCGCCGGGGCCGGGCGATCGATGGGAACGAAGTTGTTCCCGGTTTGTTCTTCGCCCGTGCACGCGGCAACGAGCAGCATCATCGCGACAATCGCTGCTTTCTTCATGGGTTCCTCCTGGAATCCGTGGCCTTGCGGCCGGGTTTTTGGTAAATGGTACACTGCCCCAGAATTGAGGCATCGTGTCAATCTATCATATATTCTGTTATTTGTCAATAGCTTTATGGCGTATATAGTGCTAATTTTAGGTGATATGCTATGTCAAAAAGCGCTGACATCTTCGCGTTTTTATAGAGATACGTGGTGTAGAGCCTTGACATACTGCAACTCCCTTTTGCTTTCCCCTCAGATAAGCTACAATACCGGTATGATTGAAGAACAAGTACCAACACAACGTGTCGTTTCCGGCGAAGAGACGAAGGACGAGGTCGCTATCGAACTCACACTGCGCCCACAGACACTCACCGAATATGTCGGCCAAGAAAAGGTGAAAGAAAACCTCAGTATTTTTATTGAAGCAGCAAAAAAGCGCGGCGATGCACTCGAGCACGTCTTACTGTATGGCAATCCTGGCTTGGGCAAGACCACGCTCGCACATGTGATCGCGCATGAGATGGGTAGCGGCATCAAAGTGACATCGGGGCCGGCTATCGAAAAGTCAGGTGACCTCGCCGCCATCCTCTCAAATCTCCAGGAAGGTGATGTTTTGTTTATCGATGAAATCCACCGGCTCAACAAATCAATTGAAGAGATCCTCTATCCAGCGATGGAGGATTACGCGCTTGATATCATTATCGGCAAAGGGCCATCAGCGCGCACCCTGCGCCTGGAGCTTCCCCACTTCACGCTCATCGGTGCTACGACCAAGATGAGTTCACTCTCCTCACCGCTGCGCGATCGCTTCGGTGTCACCTTTCAATTAGATTTTTATACGGATAACGAACTGCAACAGATCATTGAACGCAGTGCGCATCTACTGGGCGCGCGCATTAATCCCGATGCGTCATGTGAAATCGCGCAACGCTGTCGCAAGACGCCACGCATCGCCAACCGACTCCTCAAGCGCATCCGTGATTTTGCCGAGGTGAAGGGAGATGGTACAATTACTCCAGAGATGACGCGTGCCGCACTCCAGATGATGGACATCGATGCGCTTGGCCTGGATGCGACTGATCGTAAAATCCTTGAAGCAATTGCGCATAAATTTTCAGGCGGACCGGTTGGCCTCAACACACTTGCCGCAGCGACTGCAGAAGAGATGGAGACGATTGAAACCATCTATGAACCATTCCTTTTGCAGCTTGGGTTTATCGAACGTACGCCACGCGGACGCAAGGCGACCAACCGCTGTTACGAACATCTCGGCATTGCAATCACTTCGCAATCTAACCTTGTCTAAATGATCACACTTGCCTTCCCACTCTGGTATATTGCCGTCTTTTTCCTTGGTCTTTTAGGCGTCTGGGCACTGTATGCGCTCTTTAATATTGCGCATGTATTAAAGTTTGGGTACATCAATTACATCTCATATCTCATGACCTTTATTCTTTTGGGCTTAACGGTGATTATTTTGTTTATTGCCTACGAACAGTTGCAGGGTATCGACTGGTCTGACCCGATTCGCTTATTCTAACCGCTATGTTTTTAGAAAAACACATCCCGCACCGCAAGCCGGGAGAAAAATTACTTACCTATGTGCGTCCGCACTGGTTAATTTTGGTTAAAAGCACGCTTTTTACTCTCGTCTTGCTGGCAATCCCCGCGCTTCTCTATATCTTTGTCACCATTAATTTACCGCGCGCACTCACCAACACAGCGCTGTATGTGTCGATGGTATTTTTGGGAACGCTCTACTATCTCGTTGTCTTGCAGATGTACTACAATCGCTTCATCGACTATCATCTTGATATCTGGATCGTGACCAATCACCGCATCATCGCGATCGTGCAAAATAATATATTCAATCGCACTGTTTCCGAACACATGCTCAGCCGCATCCAAGATGTCTCGGCAAATCAGCAGGGCTTACTGCAAACTTTCTTCAACTATGGTGATGTCTCCGTGCAAACCGCCGGTGAAGAAAAATTCTTCTTGTTTGATAACGTCCCACAACCATTCGAAATCGCCCGTCAAATCAACGAGCTCGCGCACAAAGAGCATTCCAAAGAACGCCAGTAACAAAAAACACCCGGCTGGGTGTTTTTTCGTATCATAAAAGTAAAAGCCCCGTCACGCTCAGCGCGACGGGGCCAGGAGGACAAAAGGCAAAGTACTTAAGTAGATCTCAGTGTCCTAGTGCCGAGATCAAACTTGCCTGCCCCGCACCGTGCTACGCACTGGTGCGTGGGCGGCGCGAAAAGACAAAACGGTCAATGCCAGGCCAGTGATAGTCGGAATGCCCAGAGTAGTTGACGAGGAAGCGCCCATCAGAACGGTGACTGACGCGGAACAACTTAGGATGGCCGGACGAATCAGTAAGGGGCTCCATGCCAATTACGATATAGTTACCCATTGGCTGGTCTTTATACTGCAACCTCCAATTAGGCCCCACTTCTGCAGGCACTACTTCTAACCCCAGTTCTTGTGCTCTCTCATAGATATCTTGTCTTTTTGCACCTCGCGGAAAGTCGAGATCTTTAACACTGACCTCGACAAGCTCCAGATTTTTTTTCTGAGTACTTGTGACAAAGTCAGGATTCTTCATCATACTCTTGGCATAGCTGCTTATTTGATTACCCTGTGCAAGCATTTCCTTTTGTAGCCGCTTGCTGTCTTTCCCTCCAATGGTTACCTCATGAAATCTAATCGGTTGCTCAGAAAACGAAGTGTAGATATGTTCAATGTCTCGTGGCAGGTCATCAAAGATACCCGGGTACAACTCGCCGATGTAGGCCTTGGTTTTTTCGTTTACTTCTTTCTTGTTTGAGGCAATCTGGTTGGGTTCGCACTCGAAGACGATTGGCGCGTCTTGCATAGGGTCGCGCTGGCTACGGATTTCTTGAATACGAGGATCTTTGTTGTAGCCAAACCCTTCAATGGGCTGTTTGAGTTCATACAAGAAGATCAGGTCGTCTTTGGTAAGCTCTTGACCTTCTTTGGTCTTCTTCTCAATCTCCGTTAATCGCTTCATATCCTCAGCTCGCTTCTGGTACTTCTTACCCTCATCACCAAATGCACCCAGCTTTTCCTGAACGACATCACCAATATACGGGTCGAGGTTTTGCTCGTGCGCAATGCCTCTCACCTCTGCTATCTTGTTATCCTGCATGCGGATTGCTGCACGAGGGATGGTATATTTGCCATTCTCATCTTCTGAATAGTAAACATAGAAATCACCCTGCTGGAGTTGTGCTTGTGCCGTACTCTCACCTGCCGTACACCAGCCGGTCGAGTGGCCTTGGAGAGTTTTAACAAGGTGCGATGGGTCTGAACCCTTGGGATACTTCACCCACTTAC